>NZ_JAOQJT010000009.1:138689-144518 GCF_025567285.1 Coprococcus aceti | reverse complement strand
AAGGTACAGAATAAAAAGTACCGGGAAAATTTAACGCTGCAGCAGGTGTTAAATTTTTTCTGTATATAGGGGATTGGTCAAATGGTATGATAGGAGTCTCCAAAACTTTTGGTGGGAGTTCGATTCTCTCATCCCCTGCTAGACAGGCGTCAGAAACCTTGTAAAACCAAGGCTTCTGGCGTTTTTTGTTTGTGAAAAAACAAAATCCGTAATAATTACGGAACGAAAATCAAGGAGCAATATACTTCATGTATGAACTTAAGAGACAGTTTTCTACTGTTGAATACAGAGAGAAAACACATGTGTATCAGACAGGAGGTATATGATATGGTGTAGACAGGGTCCGCGGCATATGCCGTGGACTTTATTCTTTATGAGCAAATTTTAACGTAATATGTTAATATAAAAAAAGAATAGAGATGACTGAGGTTGAGGAACTATGAGAATAATACACTGTGCGGATATCCATCTTGATTCAGCCCTGAGTGCACATCTTGGAAGAGAAAGAGCCAGAGGCAGAAGAAATGAGATACTTAACACATTCAGGAAAATATTCGGGTATGCTGCAGAGAATGACGTGCAGGCGGTAATAATAGCGGGGGATCTCTTTGATTCAGAGACAGTGTCTGCCACGACGATAAATGTTGTTCTGGGGGAGATAGCGAAGTATGCTGACATAGATGTGTTCTATCTGAGGGGAAATCATGACCCGGATGAAAGCTTATTTGCGGGGCGGAGACTCCCAGAGAATCTGTATTTATTCGGAGATGAGTGGACGCAGTATCAGCTTAAGGGATCACGTATAGTGATCGCGGGCGCTGTGCTGAATGACGAAAACTGCAACAGCATATATGATGAACTCGAACTGGATGAGAACGATATAAATATTGTCACACTACACGGACAGGAGCAGGAATATGGCAGGGCTCGCAACATGAATGATGTATGCCTGAAGAAACTCAGGGGAAGAGGCATAGATTATCTGGCACTGGGACATGTGCACGGAAGAAAGCTGGAAAGCCTTGATCACAGGGGATTCTACTGCTATCCGGGATGTCTGGAGGGCAGGGGCTTTGACGAGTGTGGTGAGCACGGCTTTATGATGCTTGATGTGGATGAGAGGAGGCATACGGTTGAGACCGAATTTGTGTCATTTGCATATAGAAGGCTGTTCGATGTGGAAGTGGACGTGACAGGGGCAGAGTCAAGCTCTGATGCGGCGGACATGATCGCAGACAGACTGTATCAGGAACTGCCGGGGACCATGGAAGATGAGTCCAGGGACATGGTGAGGGTATCCCTCACAGGCGCGGTAAATGTTGAGAGCGAGATAAACACGGATTATCTGACTAAGCAGTTTCAGGATTCGTTCTACTATATAGAGATATTGGATCACACGGATTTTCAGGTGGATTACACGAGGTATATGAATGATGCGTCCCTCAAGGGCGAATTCGTGAGGAAGGTCATGGGGCAGGATATGAGTGAAAATGACAAGGCATATGTGATCCAGACAGGACTCAGGGCTCTTGCGGGCGAGGAGATATTTTAAGTATGAGATTGATATCTTGTTATATAGATGGATTTGGCAAATTGAATAACATGGAAGTCCAGTTCAAGGAGGGGATAAATACATTTGTCCAGGATAATGGCTGGGGCAAGTCGACTCTTGCTGCTTTTATCCGGGTCATGCTGTATGGCTTCGACGGTGAGACGAAGAGAAATGACATTGAGAATGAAAGAAAAAGATATCGCCCGTGGTCGGGGGCTGCCTATGGCGGAGAACTGGTATTTGAGAGCAGGGGCAGAAACTACAGGGTTCAGAGGACATTTGGCGCGAAGAAGAGCGATGACAAATGCGTGATATACGACGAGGCGACTCATGCTGTGACAGGAATGTTCACGGATAAGCTTGGGGAGGAGCTGTTTCATGTGGATTCTGCGTCATTTGTGAGAAGTATGTACATAGGGCAGGATGACTGCCGGACCTGGGCGACGGATGGGATAAGTGCTAAGCTTGGTAATATCGCTGACAGCACGGATGATATAAGCAATTATGAGAATGCCAGACAGATACTGAAGAATGTTATAAACAGGCAGTCGCCAACCAAGCGGACGGGGGAACTGTACAGGAGAAAATATGAGCTTGATGGGATGCATGAGCAGGTCAGGGAGCTTGATGGAATAGACAGAAGTATAAATGAGCTGAATAAAAATATCCGTGAGATAGAAATGCAGAATCAGAACCGGATGAGGCGGCAGAGACAGAAAGCTGTTGTAAAGCATGAACCGTTGAAGCCGGAATCAGCGAAGCCAGAGGCAGATAATGCAGAAAAACTAGAAAGCATTGGAAGTAGCGTAAATAATAAAAAACGTGGCAGTAAATATATCATGACAGGATTTTGTGCGTTGATCGCAGCACTTTTATCTCTGGGAATGTGGAAATTTATGCTTGGAATAGAAGAACCTGACGATATGGCTATGATTATATTTGTTGTATGTGCAGGTATGTTTTTTGTACTCGGAATCTACTACATTATACGCGGGATAAATGAAAAGATCAGGCACAGGAAGAATAAGGTGGAAGAGCCGGGGGATGCCGCTGATGATACCAGATCGGACGGATCAGATGATATATATACAGCCGATGACGAATACGATATGGATGAGGAGATGTCGGTCTATATGGCAGAAAACATGAGACTTGGCGAGTATGCCAGGGAACTGGCGGAGCTCAAGCTTCGAAGACAGGAGATAGCTGCTGTGAAGGCATCGTTGGCGGATAAGAAAAAGGCTTTGGAAGACGATCTGCACAGATACGAGCTCAACGTAAAGGCGTACGAGCTGCTGGGGGAGGCCAGGGATACATTTGCAGTGGGACATTCGGTGCCGGTCATGGAGGCATTTGACAGGTATTATGAGTGCGTTACAGGAGAGCATGTAGGAAATGTACAGGCGGCCCCGGATATGACAATCAGGTACAGAGAGCAGGGAATGTACAGGGATTCTCAGACCTTGAGCTCGGGACTGGCGGATATCCTCGGAGTGTGTGTAAGAGTTGCAATAGTGGACAGCATGTATCAGGATGAAAAGCCGATGCTCATAATGGATGATCCATTTGTCAATCTTGATGACAGAAATATGGCGGGGGCGAAGAAATTTGTGGAGAAGATATCGGAAAAATATCAAATATTGTATTTTACATGCAGCCAAAATCGTGTACTATAGATACATAATAAATACTCAGGAGGAAGTATGTTGCGGACAATAAGGAAGGGATTGTATAAGTCGAATAACGTAAGATTTCTTGCTCTGCTCATCGCTGTGGCATTTGTTCTGCTGACGGAGATGGCGTGTGTGGGGAACATGACGGCCAAAGCGGAGACTGCAGGGGATGTGGCTGCATCTGTATATGCGGATACGGAGGTTCCGGGGGTGGCGACGCCTACCAGCGTGGTGGAGAAAACAGCACTTAAGATGAACAGCAGTACATATGTGTTTACGAACTCCACCGATGGCATGTTCAGACTCAGCTTTGCGGAGGGCGAGAGTTACTTCATTGGTTCAGGTGAGGACAGTGATACACTTATCACATACGCACTGATAAGATATAACTCCAAGTTTTATCTTGTCGCAGCGGATGACAGCGATGCAAATGTGGAGTATAACGGAAGCTACACAGACACCAGCTTTGAGATGCTGAAGTCAGCGAATTATAATTCTTCAAGCAGATATGTCAACATGAGCGTTAAGAGCGGCAATACCATAGAGCTCAAAAAGTTTACATTTGCCAGGGACTATTCTGTAGCTCTGACAGGATATTACAATGGAGTGTATTATAGCGAGGGCAGTCCGGCGACAGGACTGTTCACAAGATCCGGGTACTGTGATTACTTTGTGAGTGGCAAGGCTGTTGTGGGAGATGGCTGGTACAAATATGGCAGCAGTTCACCGGCAGGGGAGCTTGTTGACGCGGATATATCCGGAAGCATGTCTGGAAATGATGTGAAGTATATCCAGCTTTTTGATGGGCATGTTGTGAGCGCTTATCACGGCAATTATTTCTACAGCTATAATGGAACAGTCAGGATCACCGTCAAGAATAAGGCTGTCATGGTAAATAATATAAAAGTCCTGTTTGACAAGAATGGAAATGCGTACAAGGGACTCAGAACAGAAAATTCCAGAGTGTACTACTACGAAGCGGGTATTCCGGTCAAGAACGTGGTGAAGCAGTTTGGAGAAGACTATTATTACTTTGGAAGTGACGGTGCTGCGGTGAGATCGACCTGGATCACATCAGGAAACTGCGTGTATTATTTTGCGGTGGACGGCAAGGCAGTAAGGCGGATGCAGTCGGGAAGACTGTACCAGTATTCGTCGGGGAAATGGACCAGTACGGCAACCGGTGTATACGAGGTAAACAGAAGATATTATTACTTTGTGAACGGTGCGAAGAGCAACGTCACGAAGTGGTATGAGATCTCAAGGGATAAGAAGTATTACATAAGAAACGGAGAGGCAACCTATTTTGTACAGGTGGACGGCATAAGATACAGATGTCAGAAGGTGGCGAGCGAGGGCGGCTGGACGGCTGCGGTGAATGCGTGGATACCTTCATTTGGACATGTTGTGCTCCACACGGACAGCACGGGAATATCTGATGCGATATATTACAGATCGACACATACTGTATCGGGATATGCAGACACGTACAGAGTATTCTCGAATAACAGATGGATAGTAAAGAAGAATTCTGTGGTGAGACTGCAGGACAACTGCAGTTACTTTGGTAAAACAGGTAAGGCTGTCAGAACAAAGGGCTGGCAGACGATTAGTGATTACAGTGCGGCTTATGTAGGCGATGAGGGAACTGTAACTGAATATGTGTATTATGACGAGAGTACAGGATATTCCGAGTACAGAAGTGGCAAGCTGCTCAACGACAAGTCTGAGGGTCTTAAGAACGCCAAGATCAACAACAAGAAGGTGTATTATTTCAGCGATGCAAATGGACGCTGCAGTAAACTCACGAAGATAGTAGTGGGTGATGTGGAGTATGAATTTGACAGTTGGGGAAGATGCTTCAAGACAGATTCGATAAGCTGGGATTTTGATGAATGGATGAAGAGGGTTGTCAATGAATATCTGGGCAAGACAGGAATCTACTGCAATGTATTTGTGGCAAATGCGCTTAGATACGCAGGCAGCAGCACTCCGGGAAGTGATATGTCAGTCAAGTACACTGACTTTGCAAATGGCGGATTCGTGATCAGTTCATCAAATATATGCTCAGACTGGGCACTCCGCAAGGTCATCGCCAAGGCGATTCTGGCGCAGAATGGAAGCTGGGGTGAGGCGACGGATTACGAGCTCACAGCGGACAGGGAGGACTTCTCATACGATGTGCTCCTGCCTGGTGATATAGTTGTCTACTATACGAATGGAGAGCCGACCCATGTCGGAATCTATTTTGGAAAGTTCTCTTCAGCGACTGCACTTAAGCAGTATCTGAGAAAGCTTGGAGTTCCGGCTTCGGCATGTGAGGCATATGTGCATGACTGGGGTTCTAACAGCGGAAATAAGCCTGAATACTGGATCATTCAGGGTGGAATGGGCAGCAGCGATCAGGTCTATATAAGCAATTCTGCATATGATCTGTCGGGACAGTATGCCATGAAGATAATTCATGTGAGACATTAGAATGTAGAGAGATTGACATAAATGTACAGGGAACTGTGCATGAGACATGTATGAACAATAGATGTACAGGAGACTGTGCATGATAACAAAGAAAACACCATATATGAATACGGTGAGTGGATACCT
>NZ_JAOQJT010000009.1:0-138392 GCF_025567285.1 Coprococcus aceti | reverse complement strand
GTTCTCAAGTTCCTCGATGGATGCCTCAAGCTTCTTCAGGTCATTTGCCTTCTTGCGCTGCCTTGCCGCCTCAGCTTTGCTTTCCTGCCATGAGAGCTTGGCCTGTGAGACAGCGGGAGCGGTCTGGGCCGGTGCGTCAGAGACTCCGCTTATTGGAGTGAATGGACTTACTAAATCTGTGGAATACGTTCTGTGGGTCTCGTAGTAATCGTAATTGCCTATATAGCTTGTGAGCTGTTTGTCCCTTAACTCGATGATCCTTGTGGCCGTCTGGTTGATGAAGTATCTGTCGTGGGATACATACAGGACAGTGCCGGTGTAGTTCCTTATGGCATTCTCCAGTATCTCTTTTGATGTGATATCCAGGTGGTTCGTCGGCTCATCCAGAATAAGAAAGTTGGCGGAAGAGAGCATCAGTTTGGCAAGGGACACACGTCCACGCTCGCCACCTGACAGATCCTGTATCCTCTTGAACACGTCCTCACCTGTGAAGAGGAATGCCGCAAGGACATTACGGATTCTGGTGTTGGACAGATCAGGGTAGGCGTCGCTTATCTCATCGAATATGGTGTTGGACATCGTGAGTACCTGATGTTCCTGATCGTAGTAACCAATCTTGACGCGTGATCCAAGTATGATAGCTCCGGCATCTTTGGATACAAGCCTGTTGATCATCTTCAGTATGGTTGTCTTTCCGGTTCCATTTCCACCTATCAGGGCGACGTGTTCGCCACGTTTGATATCCATATCTATTCCTGAGAACAGATTATTGTCGCCAAATGATTTGGAGAGTCCTTCAATCGTAAGAACATCCTCGCCGCTTAAGACATTTGGCTCAAGAGTGATCCTCATCTCGGATGCAACCTCGGTTGGCTTGTCGAGACGTTCTATACGTGAGAGCATCTTCTCACGGCTCTCTGCACGTTTGATGGACTTCTCACGGTTGAACTGCTTGAGCTTCGTGATGACCTCCTCCTGATGCTTGATCTCCTGTTGCTGGTTGAGATATGCCTTCATCATGTTCTCACGGATCTCTGCACGCTTTTGTGCGAAGTAGGTGTAGTTGCCATTGTATACCTGGCTGTGGCCATTGTCGAGCTCGACTATCTTGGTCACGATCTTGTCGAGGAAATAACGATCGTGGGAGACGATGATGACGCTTCCCTGGTAGGATGACAGGAAGCCCTCAAGCCATGAGATGGATTCCATGTCCAGATGGTTTGTCGGCTCATCGAGGATGATGATATCCGGCTTCACCATGAGGAGTCTGCCGAGTGCAAGTCTTGTCCTCTGGCCACCGGACAGAGAGTCCGTGTGGCGGTCATAATCCTCCTTGGAGAAACCTAGTCCTTTGAGAACTCCATTTGCCTCGCTCTCACAGCTATAGCCGTTCTTATATTCGAATTCGTGGGTGTAGCGGTTGTAGAGCTCCAGAGATTTCTCAAGCTCCTCACCGGACTGCTCAGCCATGGTGTGTTCCAGTTCGCGCATCCTGTCCTGAAGCTCAAGGATAGGCTTTAGTGCATCCATCATGACACCGCGGACAGTGGTGTTGTAATTGCTCTCCTGATACTGGGACAGATAGCCGATGGTTCTGTCCTTTGACACTATGACCTGACCGGAGTCAGCACTTTCCTCACCCATTATTATCTTGAGAAGAGTGGTCTTGCCGGCGCCGTTTATGCCGACTATAGCCATTTTCTCCTTTTCCTCAAGATGAAAAGAAATATTGTCCAATATAACATCTGTGCCAAATGCTTTGCAGATGTTCTGACAGTCTAAAATCATAATTTAACCTCTCATTTGTGTTCTAGCCTTTTAATTATATATACAAGCCTTTACTTTCGCAAGAAAATGGAGTGGATTTTATACTATAAGGGTGGAATTGCACTGTTTTTTATAAAATGTTCATATTATTTTAAGCAAAATACACAATTATTGTGATATACTAGATAAAGATATGCGTGGATATAGGAAAGACGCCGCAGGGCGGATTGATATATAATTACAGAAAAGGAATGATGGAATGGATTATAGCATCTATGACTATAATAGTGACGAGAAGCTTCTTCAGGAACAGGAGATAGAGGAGATCAACAATGTGAAGATGAGTCTGCTCAACACTCTTGTCACGAAGCTGAACAATGCGGGAATATATTTTAACAGTACATCGAGAATCAAGTCAGAATCGTCACTTCTGCACAAGCTGGAGACTGGTAAATACTCCATGCAGGAAGGAGGAAGAAAGATTCAGGATATCATAGGTATACGAATCAACCTGTTCTATCTGGAGGACATGGATATATGTGAGAAGATACTTGAGGAGACGTTTCTTCTGGACAATTGGTCCAAGACGAAGAATGAGGAGAACAAATTTGAGGCACAGAAATGTAACGGTGTGTTCAGGATACCGAGCAAATATCTGCGAAACATACCTGCAAGTGTGTGGAACAAGCCATTTGATCAGACATTTGAGGTACAGCTCAGGACGGTGCTCTTCGAGGGTTGGCATGAGATAGAGCATGAGATGAGATATAAGTATAAGCTGGGTTCTGATTCCAAGGAGACCGATCTGTGGACTGGACATGAGGATCTGTCCAGAGTCATGAACAGTATCATAGCCAATCTGGAGCTGTGCGACTGGTCTATCATGCAGATTTTCAACAGTATTCACGACTCACAGTACAAGGAGAAGAACTGGGAGAATGCCATAAGAAGCAAATACAGGCTCAGGATCACGCAGGATCCGCTTAAGCCTGAGCTCAGGGAATATCTGGACAACAATCCGGATATCGTGGCGCAGTTCCACACTGTGAGCAAGCGCGAACTGGTTGAGATTCTGCTCAACAAGAAGTATCACAAGGAGCTGACTCCTGACAGAGTTATTTATCTGATCAACAAGGAGATAGTCCACAACGAGTATATATCAAGGCTGCTTGACAAGGAGCAGTTCGTTCCAGCGGTAAGACCAGAGGTGAAAACTGAGATAAAGCCTATGGTTCCGAATGTTGTGTACAGCCACAGGGTAGGAATACCTGCGGCGGGTTATGACAAGGCGTGTGAGATCATATACAAATGGGTCAGAGAGCACATCAGTATGGTGTTCCCACAGATGCCCGAGGAACTCACGAGTGTGGATTATTCCACCATAGGATATAAGGTATATATAACATATGAGGCCGGTGAGTTTCATATGGATTTCCAGCACATAAGCAATTCAGAGGCTGGTGTTATATGGCATGTGACAGTGGATATGGTGAGTGCCGGGGATATATATGATGTGAATGTGGAGAACATATGTGAGACCATCAACGTCAAGGAGAGAAGATACAGCAGGCCAAAGTTCATGAAGGATATGTTCAATCAGGTTGGCTTTGTAGACGCCGGGATAGTCATGGAGGAGGGATCAAGCCCTGAGGAGATCAGCTATGACAAGCTGAATGCGATTGTTGAGAGCCCTGACAGATATATGCCGATCATAGTCATAGTGAAGCCGGATGAGATACCGGACTGGGCGATAGACTGTGATGGATATATACTCAGAACGGATATGCTGAAGAAGACCCTCAACGGTTTGTGTCATGTATATCTGTGCAGTGGAGACTGCAAGAAGCGCTACGAGGAGGAGTACGGTAAGGAATCCGTGGATGGTGGAGTTATGATGTGGGAGAAGAACAGTAACTACCCGATATTCTACTCCATGGATATCATCAACCAGAGCTTCTTCGAGGAGGTAAACCACAGCATCAATGAGAATGTGGAGTACGAGAAATCCTTCAGATATTCGCTGAGAGAACAGGTTCACGACGAATATCTGAAATAACACAGAGGTAGGCAGACCATGAAGAAATGGTACAGGATAGCAGCCGTAGTGGTTGTCATGGTGGCTGTGATTGCTATGGTCATCATATCAGGCGTGAGACGGTCAGGTGAAAGTGAATATACAAGGAACACGATCACCATGGGAACGGCTGCGTCATTTACAGTGTATGGAAGCCATGGCAGTGAGAATATAGACGGGATGCTGAAGCTCATAGACAGCCTGGACAAGGATGTGCTGTCATGGCGCTCAGCGGACTCTGAGATATACAGGGTGAACACCACATATAAGCCTGATGAGGATATCACGGTGAGCAGCGAGCTTGCGGGTGTGCTGAAGCAGACGCTTGACATATCGAGGGCTCATGACGATCTGCTGGATATCACCATACGGCCTTTGGCGGATGTGTGGGGGATAGAAGATGGCAGGACAGAGATTCCATCACAGGCGGATATAGACAGTGCACTGAGGCTGGTGGATGTGTCAAAGGTAAGTGTGGATGGCGATACGTTAAGGATATCAGAGCCTGGTATGATGCTTGATCTGGGAGCAGTCGGCAAGGGATATGGCTGCGACATGGCAGCAGAGTATCTCAAGGGTACTGATGCGGCCGGTGCATGTGTGGCCCTGGGCGGAAGTATAGTTGTGTACGGAAGCAAGCCTGATGGTACAGCCTGGAAGGTCGGTGTCAAGGATCCGAGAGCCGGAGAGGGAACGACCATGGGTGTCATAAGCTTTGGCGATGGGGAGACGGCATTTGTATCCACATCGGGAGATTATGAAAAGTATTTTGAGCAGGATGGCAGGAGATACCACCACATACTTGATCCCCGGACAGGATATCCGGCATGGAATGGCACTATAGCGGCCACGGTAGTGTGTGATAACGGACTGACCAGTGACGCCTTGTCCACACTGTGTATGCTGATGGATAAGGATAAGGCTATGAAGACCATTCAGGAGTATGGTGCGGAGGCCGTCATCATAGATGAGGATAAGAATGTGTATGTCAGTGAAGGCCTGAAGGACCGATTCACCATAACGGCAGAAGACTATAAATTGGCAGAGTGATGTGAAGATATGGCAGGATGGTTTAGAAAAAAAGATCTGATATTGTGTGTAGTCCTTTTAGTAGCGGGAATTATATGCTGGCTTGTCATGCGGCTTGTGCTTCCGACGGGCAATACCGCGGATGTGTATATAGATGACAAACTGGTGCAGACCATAGACATGACAGTCGACGATACCTATGAGTTCAACACGGACAGGGGCAGCAACACTGTTGTGGTTGAATCTGGGAAGATCAGTGTCGGTGATGCGGACTGCCCGGATAAGGTGTGTGTGAATATGGGCTGGAAGAGCAGGAGAGGAGAGACTATAACCTGTCTTCCGCACAAGCTTGTCATAGAGATACAAGGTGGCAGGGAAAGAGATATAGATGTGCAGTAGAGATAAAAATGATCAGAAAAGTTCAGAGACGGCGGTGGATAGAATGCATGGCTGGAGTACAAAAAGGATCACATACACAGGTATGTTCGTGGCCATAGCCATGGTATTTTCCTATCTTGAATCCATGATCCCGGTGAATATAGCTGTTCCGGGAATCAAGCTGGGACTTGCAAATATGGTCACCATAGTTGTCATGTACAGGCTGAGGATATCAGATGCGTGGATAGTGTCACTGGTGAGAGTGGTGCTGTCGTCGCTGTTGTTTGGCAATATGACGGTTATGGTATACAGCATGGCGGGAGCGGTGTTGTCACTTCTGGTCATGACGCTTTGCAGGAAAAAGGATCTGTTTGGTCTCCTTGGAACGAGCATACTAGGCGGAGTGAGCCACAACGCAGGGCAAATAGCAATGGCAGCACTTCTCATGAAGAGTGGCAATATCATGTTGTATATGCCGGTGCTGTGCATATCGGGAACTATAGCCGGTGTGTGCATAGGCCTGGCGGGGGCTGTGCTTGTCAGAAAGCTTCCGTCCATAGAATATTAGAATGATATCCGAATGAATTTATAAATGATCACATGTAAGATACAGAAAAGACATAAGTGTCTATATCTTATATGTGATCGTTTTTTTTGCGGATAAGCAGAAGAATTTCCATATTTTAAAATGATAATATATCCCCATTTAGGTTGTTTTTGAGGGCTTAAAGCGTTATTATATAGGGAGATTTTTTTAATAAAAATATATAAGGAAAAGAGGTAGAACATGGGTTTGTTAACATTTCTGGGCGGAATTCATCCATATGAAGGCAAAGAATTGTCAATGGAAAAGCCTGTCAGAGAATACCTTCCAAAAGGTGACTGCGTGTACCCGCTGAGTCAGCATATAGGGGCACCGGCCACACCTATAGTGAAGAAGGGCGACAGAGTCCTGGTTGGTCAGAAGATTGCGGAGACCAGTGGCTTCGTGTCAGCGAATATACATTCATCCATATCGGGAAAGGTCAAGGCAATCGAGCCGAGATATGTGCCTGGTGGATCAAAGGTTGAATCAATAGTTGTAGAGAATGATGGCCTGTTTGAGGAGATCGACTTTGCAGCAAATGTAAAAGATCTGTCCACTCTGTATAGAGAGGATGTGAAGGAGATCATCAAGGAGGCCGGAATAGTAGGAATGGGCGGCGCCGGTTTCCCTGCAAATGTCAAGCTGTCCCCGAAGAACGAGGATGCGATCGACTACATAATAGTAAATGGCGCAGAGTGTGAGCCATATCTTACTTCGGATTACAGAAGGATGATGGAGGAACCGGACAAGCTGATACTGGGACTTGAGATATGTATCAATCTGTTTGATCATGCAAAGGGAATCATCGCCATAGAGGATAATAAGCCTGAGGCAATAGAACTTCTCAGGGATAAGGTAAAGGACAATGACAAGATCGAAGTCCATGTGATGAAGACCAAGTACCCTCAGGGTGCCGAGCGTCAGCTCATATATGCTAACACTGGAAGATATGTCAACTCCAAGATGCTTCCAGCGGATGCTGGATGTATAGTTCACAATGTTGATACCATCGTGTCCATATATGAGGCAGTTATAGAGGGAAGACCACTCTACACAAGGATAGTCACCATAACAGGTGATGCCATAGAGAATCCATGCAATCTTATGGTGAGGATAGGAACAAACTGTCAGGAGCTTATAGAGGCTGCGGGTGGATTTAAGGATGGTGTGGTTCCTGAGAAGGTGATCTCAGGCGGTCCTATGATGGGAAAGGCACTTTTCTCATTGGATGTTCCTGCAACCAAGGGAGTGTCGGCACTGCTGTGTATGACACATGACGAGGTGGCAGACCTTGAACCGAGCAACTGTATCAGATGCGGACGCTGTGTTGATGTGTGTCCGGGACGTATTGTTCCTTCGATGCTTGCTTCACTGGCTGAGCATGGGGATACAGAGGGATTCCTGGCTCACAACGGAATGGAGTGTTGTGAGTGTGGATGCTGTTCGTATGTGTGTCCGGCGAAGAGACATCTGACACAGACCATTGCGGGAACAAGAAAATCCATCATTGCGAATAAAAAGAAGTAGGAGGTGTACACATTGGATAATACATTTAAGATTTCGTCATCTCCACATGTCAGAGATAAACGAAGTACACAGAGCATTATGCTGGATGTGATCATTGCTTTGCTTCCGGCAACCGTATTTGGAATCATCAACTTCGAGCTGAACGCTATGATACTTATACTCACATGCGTGGTCTCATGCGTGCTGTTTGAGTGGCTGTACCAGAAGATGATGAACAGAAAAGTAACCATAGGCGATCTCAGTGCAGTTGTAACAGGACTTCTTCTTGCACTGAACCTCTCACCGGATGTACCGGTGTGGATGGCGATACTCGGAAGTGCATTTGCCATTATAATAGTTAAACAGCTCTTTGGAGGACTGGGATTCAACTTCATGAATCCAGCGCTGGGCGCAAGATGTTTCCTTCTCATATCATTTGCAGGAAGAATGACATCATTCTCGTATGATGGTGTGACAACTGCTACACCTCTTGCAGTGCTCAAGAACACAGGGGATCTGGCAAATGTCAATGTACTCAATATGTTTCTTGGAAATATACCGGGAACCATAGGTGAGACATCAGTTGTATGTTTACTTGTTGGTGCGGCTTATCTTCTGATCAGAAGAGTTATAAAGCCGGTTATTCCATTTACATATATAGGAACATTTGCGGTGCTCATTATGATATATGCGGTTGCATCGGGTAGAGGTTTTGATCTTACATTCCTCGCAGCACACCTGTGCGGTGGTGGTCTGATGCTTGGAGCATTCTTTATGGCAACTGACTATGTTACATCACCTATCACACCTGCGGGTAAGGTTGTGTTTGGTGTGATACTTGGTATACTCACATTCTGTTTCAGAATATACGGAGGATCAGCAGAGGGCGTATCATATGCGATCATATTCTCCAACCTGCTTGTGCCACTCATTGAGAGATGGACACAGCCGAAGAGCTTCGGAGAGGGCGCAGAGCTTGCAGCCCAGGGTGACACAGCCGGAACAAAGTCCAAGATGGATACAAAGTCGATTGTTATAGCAACTATAGCAATCATGATAATCACAGTCATAGCAGGATTTGCACTGGCTTATGTATATAAGATCACAAAGGATCCTATAGCAGTTACAGAGCAGAAAGCAAAGGAAGAGGCATATAAGGCGGTATTCGATGATGCGGATTCGTTTGACAGCTATGCTGACTTTGATGCCGATGCGGCTGCAAAGATCCTGTCAGATGCCGGATATAACGCAGATATAGATGAGATCGTGGAAGCAAAGGGCAGCGATGGTTCAGCACTTGGATATGTTGTGACTGTCACATCACATGAGGCGTATAGTGGAGACCTTCAGCTTGCCATGGGAGTCAGAGCGGATGGAACGACAAATGGAATTTCATTCCTGTCACTCTCAGAGACTGCAGGACTTGGTATGGAGGCTGACACAGACAGCTTCAAGTCGCAGTTTGCAGGCAAGAAGGTCGACAAGTTCCAGTACACCAAGTCAGGTGCAACAGTGGACGAGGAGATAGATGCCCTGTCAGGAGCTACCATCACAACAAATGCGGTTACCAATGCGGTGAATGCGGGACTTGAGTATGTGAAGTCCATAAATGGCGGTGCTGCTGATTCATCTGCAGCGTCGAACGGAGGTGACAAGTAATGGGAAAATGTACAGAGCGTTTATATAATGGTATTGTGAAAGAGAACCCGACCTTCGTACAGATGCTTGGAATGTGTCCGACACTTGCGGTTACATCATCAGCTATCAATGGCGCAGGAATGGGACTCACGACCACATGTATCCTGGTGCTCAGCAACTTCATGATCTCAGCACTCAGAAAGGTTATACCTGATAAGGTCAGAATACCATCATTTATAGTTATCATAGCTTCGTTTGTTACTATCATACAGTTTCTGCTGCAGGCGTACCTGCCATCACTCAACAGCAGCCTTGGACTGTATATACCACTTATAGTTGTAAACTGTATCATCCTTGGTCGTGCCGAGGCATATGCTTCCAAGAACAAGGTACTTCCATCTATATTTGATGGACTTGGAATGGGCCTTGGATTTACAGTTGGCCTTACACTTATAGGAATGTTCAGAGAGCTTGTCGGAAAGGGCTGTGTATTTGGATTCCAGATACTTGGAGATGGCAACTTACTTCAGAACTCATCGGGAATTATAAAGGGTATAGGCAATGCACTCAGCCTGTACACACCTATAACAATATTCGTACTTGCACCTGGTGCATTCTTCGTGCTTGCATTCATCATAGCATTTATCAACAAGAGAAATGCAAAGAAGGCAGCCGAGGCACTGGCAAATGGAGAGGAGATCCCGGCAGCATGCAGACCGGACTCATGTGCAGGCTGTATCAATGCAGCATGTTGTGGCAAGCTGGTTTCAGAGACTCCGGCTCCTGTAAAGACAGCAGAGGCTCCGGCGAAACCTTCAGCGGATTCAAAACAGGTTAAGAAGCAGGAAGAGACACCTGCAGCGGCAGATAAGGATGCAGCAAAGAATACAGCGCCAGAGGCTGACAAGCCAGATGAGGCGAAGAAGGATGAGTCAAGACTCAGCCCATATGCACCGACCAGAGAGTCAGTCCTCGCCGACATAAAGCTTGTTCCGAATGCGACAGGAAAGATGCTTAAGGAGCATGCTGAGGAAGTTCAGCAGGAAAAGACGCCAGATGAGGAGCAGCAGACTGTTGCAGAGACTCAGTCAGACAGTCAGGACAATCTCCAGAATGAGAAGTCAACAGAGCAGCCAGCCGCAGAACAGGAAGTAGCAGACAAAGTGGCAGCAGAGCAGCCATCAACGGATCAGCCGACGGAAGCAGAGCAGCCAGAACACTCTGCAGAGAACGAGCCAGCAGATTCCGACATAAAGCTCAAGGAGACAATGGCTCATATAAAGAAGAAAAAAGGAAAGGGAGGTAAGAGATAATGAATATTTTATTGTTAGCCATCGGAGCGGCACTTGTAAATAATGTTATCCTCAGCCAGTTCCTTGGACTGTGTCCTTTCCTTGGAGTGTCCAAGAGTGTCAACACAGCAACCGGAATGGGAGCAGCGGTTGTGTTCGTCATGACCATAGCTTCATTTGTCACCAGCGTTGTGTATTACGGCATACTGAGAAGATTCGGACTTGAGTACCTCAACACCATAGTGTTCATCCTTGTGATCGCAGCACTTGTACAGTTTGTTGAGATGTTCCTCAAGAAGAAGGTCAAGTCATTGTATGAATCACTTGGAGTTTACCTTCCACTGATCACGACCAACTGTGCCGTGCTTGGTATCGCTCTCTCAAATGTACAGAGCGGTTACGGTATACTTGAGAGTACCATCAACGGATGTGGCTCTGCAGTCGGATTTACTATAGCCATAGTGATACTTGCAGGAATCAGAGAGAGACTTGAGCACAGTCCTATACCTGAGGCGTTCAAGGGAACCCCTATAGTTCTCATCACATCAGGTCTTATGGCGATCGCGTTCTTCGGTTTCTCAGGATTGATATAAGGAGGGTGCGGATATGACAGGAATATTGATAGCTGTGGCAGTCGTCGCAGGCGTAGGTATTGTGATAGGTATCCTTCTGGGTGTCGCAGGAGAAAAATTTAAGGTAGAAGTAGATGAGAAAGAAATAGCAGTAAGAGAGCTCCTTCCGGGAAATAACTGCGGTGGATGTGGTTATCCGGGATGTGACGGACTGGCAGCGGCCATCGCCAAAGGTGAGATGCCGCCATCAGCGTGTCCTGTTGGAGGCGAGGCAGTGGCAGCGAAGATCAGTGAGGTCATGGGCGTGGAAAACGCTGAAAATACAAGGTATGTGGCATTTGTCAAGTGTGCAGGAGACTGCGAGAAGGCGAAGGATGTATACGAGTATGTTGGACCAAGGGACTGTAAGCTGGCACAGAACAATCCAAACAGCGGTCCTAAGGCATGTACATATGGATGTACAGGTTATGGCTCATGTAAGGCAGTATGTGAGTTCGGGGCTATTGACATTATAGATGGAATTGCGGTAATTAATAAGGAGAAGTGTAAGGCATGCGGCAAATGTGTCACAGAGTGCCCGAGACACTTGATAGAGCTGGTTCCATATGATGCAGAGAGACTTGTCAGATGTAATTCCCATGACAAGGGTCTTCAGGTCAAGGCAGCCTGCAGCGCAGGATGTATCGGATGTACACTGTGTGCAAGGAACTGTGAGGCTGGAGCCATCACGATAGACAGAAACCTTGCTCACATAGATCCGGAGAAGTGTACAAATTGTGGTGCATGTAAGGCCAAGTGCCCAGTAAAGATAATATCGTAAGAAGGTCCCTCCGAAGGTGGGAGATATAAGGAGAAAATTATATGAGATGTCCATTTTGCTCAGCAGATGATACAAAGGTTATCGATTCCAGACCAGCGGAGGATGGAAGTGCGATCAGAAGAAGAAGACAGTGTGACGCCTGTGGTAAGAGATTTACCACATATGAGAAGGTGGAGACCATACCTCTCATAGTCATCAAGAAGGACAAGAACAGAGAGACTTATGACCGTTCCAAGATAGAGTCAGGTGTCATAAAGTCATGCCATAAGCGTCCGGTTTCAGCGGAAGCAGTCACAAAGTGCATAGATGACATAGAGAACACCATCTTCAACATGGAAGTGAGAGAGATAGAGAGCACGACCATAGGTGAGATAGTCATGGATAAGATCAAGGATCTTGATCAGGTAGCCTATGTAAGATTTGCATCAGTGTACAGAGAGTTCAAGGATGTGAATACATTTATGGATGAGCTGGGCAAGCTGCTCACCAGCAATTCGGAGAAGCGATGATAGAGACATACAACACGATATTACAGGAGGGGCAGGACGAGATAGTCGAGAAGAAATCACGATTCATCGGCTATGCAGTCCCTGTGTCCTCGGAGGAAGAGGCATATGCCTTTGTCGAGAAGATCAGGAAGCAGCACTATGATGCAAGGCACAACTGCTATGCATTTGCCATAGGCAGCGAGAATACATTGCTAAGATTCTCTGATGACGGAGAACCGCAGGGAACGGCTGGAAAACCCATCCTGGAGGTTATCACGGGGAATGCGGTGGTTAATATATGTATAGTGGTCACAAGGTATTTTGGTGGAACACTGCTCGGAACAGGTGGTCTTGTGAGAGCATACACCGAGGCAGCCAAGCTTGCACTGTCTGATGCGGGTATACATAAGATGCAGCTTATGAAGCTGGTGAAGATAACCACGAACTACAACGATTCGGGTAAGGTACAATATCTTCTCAGCAACAGTGATGCACTGATAGACAGTACGGATTACACTGCAGATGTGTGCTTCAATGTGGCGGTGCCGGCTGACAGCTATGGATGTCTGGTAAAGCAGATCACAGAGTCTACATCTGCGAGAGCATTGATAGAAGACTCAGGAGAAGAGTACAGATGATGATGAATGGCAGAGCTATAGTAAATATCTTATAGCGCCTGAATATCACTCTGAATATGAGTGCAGCAGCAAGGCTGATGACTGACACTGCGGCGATATGCAGCAGGACATTGAGACAGCCATTGGTGCCGGAATATATGATCAAGGATATAAAGCTGATAATGGCAGCGGGAATAATTCCCGCTGCTATATTTTTTACACAGAATCCGGCTTTTTTTCTGGAGGAGAGGATAGAGTAAGCCCCACAGTCCAGATCCCGGAGATAGTTCTGAAGTCCCATGAGAGAACACACGAACAAAGTTATGTAAACCAATATTTCCACAGGAAAATTGTTTGGCGCAATATCTGTCGATGCCGTGTATTTTCCGGTGAGTCCGCTCTCGATGGTGAAAATGTCCTCATTTTCGATATATCCCTTAAATCTATCACTGATGTATTCTGACATCTGGGTCTCGTCGTATGGGACATTTGCCAGATAACGATCCTGGAGCATACATACAGACATGTCTGCCGCATATGCATACAGGAGGGCGGCATACACGGATTCTTCGGACACAGACTGGAATGAGCTTCCATCGGTTGTATACACGGTTATGTGGCGCTTCCCGTCAGAGTGGATCATTGATTCACTGAAACCATCAGGAACCATGTACGCGGAGTCGATCCTGCCGGATGCTACATCATCCTTCATGTCTTTCAGGGATTCATAGTGCCTGAAGGTAAATCCCGTGGATGTCGATGTGAGATACGACAGGAAAGCATCCGTGTGTTCGTCAGAACTTTCAATATACACGCCGGACACGATCTCGGTGCTTTGCTTTCTGGCTGGCAGAAAGCTCACAGCGATCAGCACAGCGGGGATGACCAGCAGAACGACGATCATGGCGGGACGGCACAGTATTCTCTTTATAAGTAAGTTTATCTGTCTTATATGGTTCATAGATGTATCTCCGTAAATTTATGATAAATATATGCACAGTGTCTGCACAATCTTATTGAGCAGCGATCCATGGCATATATCCTTTGCAAAGTTTGGAAGCATGGCTTCCGGTATGAATAAGCCGCTCACATAGGCCAGTATGACAGTGACTACAGTGAGAAGCAGTGTGCAGCCGTGTATCCCTGCGGGAACCAGACTTATGAGCAGCGTATATACCGCGACACATGTAGCTATGACGATTCCGAATAGTATCCCGCTCATGTGGATATTTACATGCAGTTCATCGATAAACAGTGAGGCCAGGGCGAGAGCCATGTATACAGTTATATAAAGGATATACAGCCATATGAACATGGATATGAAATTGCTGACATTGCGTCTGACTTTGCCAATTCCCTGTGACCTGAGCTTTGTTATGTAAGAGGCTGGGAGGTCGAGCAGGAATGGGAAGAAAACAACGCTGCACAGCATCATCATGAGAAGGACCGCCGCACTTGTGTAGAAGTCGGTGGTATTTGCTGCTCTGGTTGCATTTATTTTGTCGACGGTGAAGTTGGCAGTCCTGTCAAGAACCTTAGTCATGAACATGGCATTTACATCGTTGCTGAGCGTGTCCTGAATATCCTCGGGAAGCTCCATGTTCCTTCCTATCGCCTGAACCGAATATATGGCCGCCTGGGATATGCCAAGCATGGAGGATGTGGAGCGGAAGAGGTCATTCAGCACAAATGTATCGATGGACCGGTTGTCAGAATAGTATACCTCGACAGGTGTGTTCGTTCCGTCCATGATGTCGCTTATGATATTGTCAGGGACGTAGATCACAGCGAACAGGTCTCCGTCAGAGAGCCTTGAAAGGGCTGTATCCTTGTCTGAAAATTCTGTGAATACACATGATGAGTGGTAGCTGTCCATATCAGATATCGTGTTGTATGCCATCTGTGCGGTTTTTGAATCTGCACTCATCACGATTCCGATTGAAAGTGGTTCGGAGCGGTCATCAGAGTAGATAAAAGAGTTCGCGTTTAACGCAAGACACAGGAAAACCGTCATCATGACAAATGCTGCGACTACCATGTATATTCCATAATGAGCTATTCTTTTCAAATCAGTTCGTATAAGTCGGTAAAACATAAAACTCCTTTAGATAAAGCTATGATCTGATCAGATTGATGTAGGTTTCAGGTGAGGTGTATCCGGGTGAGATATTTCTGTCTATGGCCAGTTGGATGTGTCCATTTTTCAGTGTGTATATCTTGTTGCATATATCCAGCGCAGATGTCTCATGTGTGGCGATGATGACACTTCCTCCATGTGATATGTAATTCTGGAGATAGCTCAGTATCCCGTTCTTGCATAGAAGATCAAGCGAGGCCAGAGGTTCATCGAGAAGAAGCAGATCCGGGTCAGACATCATCGTGATGGCAAGGCTTAGCCTCTTCTTCATTCCACCGGAGAGCTTTGAGACACGTTTGTCCAGAAATGAATCCACACCGAGAGACTGACATATGCTCATATTGTGGGAGTTCATGACTGTTTTCCTGCTTCCGGGGTGCCACAGTCTGATGTTGTCAATGGCTGTGAGTTCCGGTATGAGTGGATTGTCCTGTGGGAGCAGAGCAGCATTTGCCTGACAGTCGAAACCGAAGCACCCTGAGTCTGGCTTTATGTTTCTGGATAGTATTCCCAGCAGGGTGGATTTACCCGATCCGTTGATTCCCAGAAGGGCGATGCATTCACCTGGGGATACGGACAGTGACACATCTGTCAGAACTTTATTTTTGCCGTAGCTTTTGCTCACTGAAGAGACAGAAAACATCTAGTATTCCTCCTCTATTACCTGAAAATCAAGGTAGTCAAAATCTATATCCTCCACAAAGTTATCCGCTGTGAATCTGGTTCTGGCGTGGTGGATAAACTCATCCTTATTCTTCTTAAGCCACACCGGCTTTGCCAGGTCAAACTCGTAGCACATATCCTCAAGGGCCTTGTATACCTTGTGGGTACGCGTCATCTCGTAGTCGGATATGCATATCACGGTATCCTTCATGAGGTGGTTATCTTTTATAAGTTTTCCCCATACTCTAAACATATATTATCCTCCATAAGGGTTATTTGAGATCGTACATGACTAGTATATAACATTTGTGCACAGAATTAAAACAATAAAGACACAAATATGACACATTTACTGCGTATAGTAACAACTGTAAGAAAGAGAAAGGTACCGATTACAGGAATTAAGATAATAAAGATGCGAAAGGATGATAGAGATGGAACAGGAAAACAAGAACCAGATGAATGGAAATAGTGGTCAGGCACCACAGCAGGATGGTCTGTATCATTACAGCTATATGAACAATAGAGGAGATTCAAGATTTGACAGACCTTCAACAAATGCTTCACAGCAGACACAGAATGTTCAGGGCGCACAGTCAGCGCAGAACAATCAGACAGCCGGTGTACATGGCTCAGCACAGAACGCTCAGACTGCCGGCGCACAGAGTTCATCGCAGAATGCTCAAACAGTCGGTACACAGAACGCTTCATATTCAGGTTTTCAGAGAAATGTAAATGGCATGGAAGCATGGTATGACAGCCAGAGAATGAATCAGGGCTATCAGAATCAGGCAGGCAATCAAATGAACAATATGGGAACAGGAAAGCCTTCAGATAACAATATGAGACAGAAGAAGGCAAAAGATAAGAAGCCAAAGAACAGGAAGAGCGGATTTGGCAAGAAGGCAGCAGGTGTGGTTGCAGCGGCTGTTGTATTCGGACTTGTGGCAGGCGTTGTATTCCAGGGGGTCAGATATGGATCGGATAAGCTTCTCGACAAAGATTCGCAGACCACAACAGAGCAGAGTGCTGAGGGTTCAACAGAGAACAATGCACCACAGCTCAAGCAGGCATCATCAGACACGACAAGTACAGTGTACGATGTGTCAACGGTTGCCAAGAAGGTTATGCCTTCCATCGTATCGATCACAGGAACATACGTAACAACATATGATTACTGGTTCAATTCATATCAGCAGGAGTCAACAGGAGCCGGTTCAGGTATCATCATCGGCAAGGATGACCAGTACCTGTATCTTGCAACTAATTATCATGTGGTACAGAATGCTAAGTCACTGTCAGTTACATTTGTCGATGACAAGAGTGCAGATGCGGTGGTAAAGGGATACGTTGAGAACAATGATATAGCAGTTGTCACAGTTAAGCTTTCGGACATATCGGATGACACTTTGAATGAGATAAAGGAGATTCAGGTAGGTTCATCGGATGATCTTGCAGTTGGTGATCCGTGCGTGGCAATCGGAAATGCACTTGGATATGGACAGTCAGTTACAGTTGGATATATAAGCGCACTTAACAGAGAGATAAGTGCTTCAGATGAGACAGTAAAGGTACTTCAGACAGATGCAGCCATCAACCCTGGTAACAGTGGTGGTGCCCTTGTCAACATGCAGGGCGAGCTGATCGGTATCAACACAGCCAAGTATTCAGATACAAGCGTTGAGGGTATGGGCTATGCACTTCCTATATCAGATGTACAGGATATAATCAATGACCTGATAGCAGGCAAGAATGTGTCAAATGATGGAACAACATCAGGACAGGCTTACCTCGGTATATCTGCCCAGACCATCACAAGCCAGTACGCACAGCTCCTGAACATGCCTGAGGGTGTATATATCTCATCAGTTGAGCAGGGTTCAGCAGCAGAGGAGTGTGGACTCCAGTCAGGAGATATCATTTGCAGCCTTGACGGTGAGGACATAGCAGATATGGAGACATTCCATGACAAGATCGTGGCCTGCAATCCTGGCGATAAGGTAACTATCGTATACTACAGAAACAACAATGGTAACTACGAGAAGCAGACTGCTACAGCTACGCTGAAGGAGAAGCAGTGATAAGTCAGATAATTCAGTGGTGATTTAGCACGGAGCTAACAGAACTGAAAGCCTATAGATTGATATAACGGCACCTGTAAGTGAAATTACAGGCGCCGTTTTGTATGTAAGATATGTGGCTGTCAAAATTGTAATCTGCCTGCATTGTATCGGAAGTCCTCGTATTCATCCGGTATGCGGTCAAGTTCGGCGGTAAATGCCTGTGGATTGTAAATTTGCTTGCAAATATACTTTAAATGGTGCATTATAAAGAGTACGCTTAAGTATAGCGTAAGATTTGGAAAAATGAAAAAGAAAGGTTTACATAACAATGTACAAAATACTTTGTAAGGATGGAAGGGCAAAGAGAGCTGAATTTCAGACTGTTCACGGAACAGTGCAGACACCTCTGTTCATGAATGTTGGAACGGCAGCAGCCATAAAGGGAGCTGTGGCAACAACGGATCTCAAGGACATAGGATGTCAGATCGAGCTGTCAAATACATATCATCTCCATGTGAGACCTGGGGATAAGATAGTCAAGCAGATGGGCGGTTTACATAAGTTTATGTACTGGGACAGACCGATACTCACTGATTCAGGCGGATTCCAGGTATTCTCCCTGGCGGGACTCAGGAAGATCAAGGAGGAGGGCGTAACCTTCAATTCCCATGTCGATGGACGCAAGATATTCATGGGACCTGAGGAGAGCATGCAGATACAGTCGAATCTGGCATCTACAATAGCCATGGCATTTGACGAGTGTGCCCCTGCACTGGCTGACAGACAGTACGTGGAGAATTCTGTTGCGAGAACAGCCAGATGGCTTGTCAGATGTAAGAATGAGATGGAGAGACTTAACAGTCTGCCGGATACGATCAACAAGAATCAGCTATTGTTTGGAATCAATCAGGGTGCCATATACGAGGATATCAGAATAGATCACGCCAAGAGAATCAGCGAGCTTGATCTCCCGGGATATGCCATAGGAGGACTTGCAGTAGGAGAGACAGCAGAGCAGATGTACCACATACTCGATGTGACCGTTCCGTATCTGCCTGAGGACAGACCGACATACCTCATGGGTGTTGGAACTCCTGCAAATATACTTGAGGCGGTCGACAGAGGTGTTGATTTCTTCGATTGCGTATATCCATCCAGAAATGGACGACACGCCCATGTGTACACGAAGCATGGCAAGATGAATCTCAAGAATGCGAGATTTGAGACAGACGACAGACCTATAGAGGAGGGCTGCGGATGCCCTGCATGCCAGCACTATAGCAGAGCGTACATCAGACACCTGCTCAAGGCAAATGAAATGCTCGGTATGAGATTTTGCGTCTTGCATAATTTGTATTTTTATAATAATATGATGAAAGACATCAGAGAGGCTATTGAAGAAGGAAGATATCAGTCATATAAGAAATCGATGCTTGAGAGCCTTGCTGGTGGAGAAGAGTAATCAAAAAGGAGATTAGAGAATGAATTCACTTTCAACAATTTTATCATCGTCAACAGGAACACAGGCCAGTGGCGGTTCATCAGTTATGTTTATTGTTGTATATATTGCCATATTTGCTGCAATCATTTACTTCATGATGATCAGACCACAGAAGAAGCAGAAGGCCAAGACAGACCAGATGCTTTCACAGATGGAGCCTGGTGATAATATCATGACAACCAGTGGTTTCTACGGAACCATCCTTGATGTGGTTGATGATTCAACTATCATCGTAGAGTTTGGTAACAACAAGAACTGTCGTATACCGATGCACAAGAGCGCTGTTGCAGAGCTTGAGAAGCAGGGATCATCAACAGTCACAGATGATGATAAGGATAAGAAGTCAAAGATATAATAAAGGTATCATCAGAGTAAATAAAAAAGCGGTCATTATACAGTGACCGCTTTTTTTATATCCTGAAATACAGCTTCCGTGATCCGAAGGCCGCCCCTTCCGGTTCCCACGGATATGTCGGGTTTGGCTGCACCGTGGAAGTCGGAACCTCCTGATATGAGGAGCCCGTGTTTTCTGGCGATCTCCCTAAGCCTTCCGGATTCATAGGCATTGTTGGAGGAGTGGTAGACCTCAAGCCCTGAAAGGCCATATGGCTTCAGTTCTTCAAGCATGTCCTCTATCTGTTTATATCCAAATCCGTATATGAGGGGATGGGCGATGAAGGCAGCCTTGCCGTAGGTTCTTATGAGTCTTATGGCATCGGCGGCCGGTATGTCTGGTGTTGGAATGTAATATTTGCATTTCTTGCCCAGATACTTTTTGAACGCCTGGTTCATGTCCCTGCATACGCCTTCGGCTATGAGAATTCTGGCAAAATGAGCTCTTGTGACGACAGTATCAGGATTGCCATGCTGCAGCTTCTCCATGGTCATGTCTATTCCGTCGGCGCGGAATCTCTCACACATCTGCTCGTTTCGGTCGTATCTGGCCTGTTTGATGGCGGCAAGACGGGAGATGAGCTCAGGGTTCTTGTAGTCCATATAGAAGCCCAGAATGTGGATCTCCACACCGTTGTAGATGGCGGACATCTCTATGCCGGGAACTACCTCGATATGATGGTCACTGCTGTCAGAAAAGCCAGAGCAGTTGGTGGAATCACTGTTCTGGATCGGAGGAAGAGTGCTGTTCCAGTTATCTGCATATGTGATTGCATCTGCTACGCCGTCCACTGTGTCGTGGTCGGTTATGGCGATCGCTGCAAGATTCCTGTCAATGGCAAGCTGGCACACCTCTGATGGGGTGCAGGAGCCGTCGGAAGCGGTGGTGTGAAGGTGCATATCTATAAATCTCATGTTGAAAACCTCCGTTTTTATTTTTTATATCATGTATCTGAGCAGCACCTGAAGCGGCGCATGTCTGGGTTGAATGTGCTCTGACAGAAGTATTGTATATCAGATAAATACATATGTTCAAGTGAATATGGTTACGGTCAAATGATATAAGCGGACATATGAACCCTGACAACTGTGCCTTGTTAAAAACTTTCTCAATAAGGCGCGCTGTACTTGATAAAGTACACGCAAATGCGACAAAAATTTTCAATAAGCTATGGACTTCATAACTGTTTTGTGAGAAAATACCACTGATGGTTTGAATTAGAGAATTCGGAACCGCTTTTAAGAATTCATATTTTGAAAGGAGTTTCACAATGATTTACACTAAGGAAGTTGAAAACATGTGCCCTGTAGCAAAGGGTGCAAAGCATGAGCCAGCTCCTATCCCAGAAGAAGGAAAGTGGGTTTACTCAAAGGAAATCAAAGACATCTCTGGTTTTACACATGGTGTAGGCTGGTGTGCACCACAGCAGGGTGCCTGCAAGCTTTCACTTAACGTAAAAGAGGGTGTTATCGAGGAGGCTCTTGTCGAGACTATTGGATGTTCAGGTATGACACATTCAGCAGCTATGGCAGCTGAGATTCTTCAGGGTAAGACAATCCTTGAGGCTCTCAACACTGACCTTGTGTGCGATGCTATCAATACAGCAATGAGAGAGTTATTCCTTCAGATCGTATACGGACGTACACAGAGTGCATTCTCAGATGACGGACTTGCAGTTGGTGCCGGACTTGAGGATCTTGGAAAGGGTCTTCGTTCACAGGTTGGTACAATGTATGCAACAAAGGCTAAGGGTGTTCGTTACCTTGAGATGGCAGAGGGCTATGTAACAGGAATAGCACTTGATGCAGATGACGAAGTTATCGGATATCAGTTCGTTTCTCTTGGAAAGATGACTGACTTTATCAAGAAGGGTGATGACCCTAACACAGCTTGGGAGAAGGCTTCAGGTTCATACGGACGTGTTAAGCCAGAGCAGGGCGCTGTTAAGATCATCGATCCACGTAAAGAGTAGTCGGAAATAGAGGAAAGGAGAACGAGACAATGGCATTATTTGAATCATATGAAAGAAGAATAGACCAGATAAACGCTGTACTTAACAGCTATGGAATCAGCTCAATCGAAGAAGCTGAGAAGATCACAAAGGACGCTGGACTTGACGTTTACAATCAGGTAAAGGGTATTCAGCCAATTTGTTTTGAGAATGCTTGCTGGGCATATACAGTAGGTGCAGCAATCGCAATCAAGAAGGGATGCAGAAAGGCAGCAGACGCAGCAGCAGCTATCGGCGAGGGTCTTCAGGCATTCTGTATACCAGGTTCTGTTGCAGATCATCGTAAGGTTGGTCTTGGACATGGTAACCTTGGTAAGATGTTACTTGAGGAGGAGACAGAGTGCTTCTGTTTCTTAGCAGGTCATGAGTCATTTGCAGCAGCTGAGGGTGCTATCGGTATCGCTGAGAAGGCTAACAAGGTTCGTAAAAAACCTCTTAGAGTTATCCTTAACGGTCTTGGTAAGGATGCAGCTCAGATCATCTCAAGAATCAATGGATTTACATATGTTGAGACAAAGTATGACTACAAGAAGGCTGAGCTCAATGTAGTATACGAGAAGGCATATTCAGATGGTATCCGTGCAACAGTTAAGTGCTACGGCGCTGACGATGTTCAGGAAGGTGTTGCTATCATGCACAAGGAGAACGTTGGTGTATCTATCACAGGTAACTCAACAAACCCTACACGTTTCCAGCATCCAGTTGCAGGTACATACAAGAAGGAGTGTATCGAGCAGGGTAAGAAGTACTTCTCAGTAGCATCAGGCGGTGGTACAGGACGTACACTTCACCCAGATAACATGGCAGCAGGTCCTGCTTCATACGGTATGACAGATACTCTCGGACGTATGCACAGTGATGCACAGTTCGCTGGTTCATCATCAGTTCCTGCACACGTAGAGATGATGGGACTTATCGGTATGGGTAACAACCCTATGGTTGGTGCTACAGTTGCTGTAGCTGTTTCTGTTGAGGAAGCTGCTAACGCTGGTAAGTTCTAAATAAAAACCTAGTATTTAAACGATTTAGAGGGCTTTTAGAGAGATCTAAAGGCTCTCTATTTTTTGTTTTGAAAATACATAGCAAATAATGAGACGGGAGAAATGACATCTGAAAGAATCATGGGAAAGACTCCAAATGGTGGTGACTACTCCGAAATATTTTACTTTGACGAAGATGGAAATTGACAGATCCCCAAAAGGCTGTTAGATGTATAATTAGAGAATGCAAGATGAATTGCGAATTGGTCAATGAGATTTTCGGAGAATGTAATTAGAAAATATTTTGCAGATGCAGGGAGATTTTTTCGCACAATTCATTTATCGTTAATTCAGATCATGGTAATGTCGATGAGCGTGAGTGAGTGGTTTAGGTAATATGCGAAAACTAACAGGCTGGGATATATGAAGATGGAGATTTTACATTTCCAACAGATTTTTTACATTATTATCAAAAATACGATATTGGAATACCAGAAGAATATGAAAAGTATATTAGTTCAAAGCTGATGGATGAAAACGCTCCGTAATAGCAGGGTGTTTTATTCACAAGGATAAATAGCTATATTTCACAAATGAAACAAATGTGGAATAATTTTGTATAGGAAAGCTTGTGGGAATATAGTTGGTAATGCAGAGAAAGACGGATTGATTTGCTATAGAAATTGGTAGATGTGATTGTCAAAAAAGAAAGGTTATGTGCTATGGTAACTTTAAATAAGTTAAGAAGAATAGATAATATAATATCAGCAGAGTATTTTCCAGAAGATGATAAAAAAGATATTGGCAAGATTGTCTATGATATAGACAAAGGAGAAATAGTGAAATTTGAATATTGTAAAAGAGATAAAGATTCCTTTCTAAAGTCATATTTAAAAAAAGCTGTAAAGGCTATTGAGAAGTGTGTCGAAAAAGATGATTACCCAGAAACGGTAGTATATGCCTGGTATTAAATGCCAATATTTTATATGTTGATTTTGATGAAGTTATAAATATATTATGAAAAATGTTAGCTTGGCATAAGTTGTTTAAAGATAGCAGAATATAGCGATAAAATTGTTCTTGTGGTAATTGACTATAGTGACAATAAAGATGATAAGCACAAGCATAGTTGTGTAATTGAAAGAATATAATGATTAGATGTTACAAATATTAAATGGTAATCTTAGAATTTTATTCTTTTGACAAACGTCAAAAATATTGTATAATATACTTAACAAGACAGCCGAGCGATAGATACGTCCTATCCGTCCGGCAAAAACCATTTTAAGATGAAACACCTCATAGCTTAGTCGGCTGAGGTGTTTTTCTTATTTTCTATGATTCAGAATTGTCACAATAAGTATCGCAACGGTTAATATAACCATGAATTCCTCATATGTACTCATAAGGCACCACTCCCTTCCAAGACTCGAACGGATATGGTGTAACACCCCTCGGCTGCCCGGTTAAATACATTATTCTATTTTCATACAGAAGTAATTTTGAT
This sequence comes from Coprococcus aceti, assembly GCF_025567285.1. Lineage (NCBI taxonomy): Bacteria > Bacillati > Bacillota > Clostridia > Lachnospirales > Lachnospiraceae > Coprococcus > Coprococcus aceti. The sequence goes on along the minus strand of NZ_JAOQJT010000009.1, from coordinate 114,369 downwards.
ATATATACATTTTGGAGATTCCTATATAACGTAAAACACCTCGCATTAACGCGAGGTTGGATTAAAAAAGAGATTTAAGAACACAATAATATTTTATAACCACATACCACCTTCCGGAATACATTAAACTATATCATGGACAAGGAGGTGAATACGCATGGACAGATTCGCAGTATATCTTGTAGTTGTTGCGGTACTTTGCACTTTGATATCGGTAATAACGGAATTTACGAAAGAGGTAGGAGTGCTGAAGAAGATCCCTACCTCTTTTCAGGTTCTGATCACCAGTGTCATTGTGTGTGAGGTGGGACTTTTTGTTGGACTATCATTTTATCACATAGCATTTGTGTGGTATTATCCTGTGGCTGCGTTTTTCGGGGCATTTGTCATTGCGATTATATGTAGCCGGGGATGGGACTACCTGATATCGATATTCAAGCGGTTTTACAATGGCGGAGATAAGGAAAAGTGGCATGAATAAAGGCGTCATGACAGTGGCACATGTAATACGAGACAGATAAGTATAAGTTCGGAATAATGATCCTAAGATTGTCTCCTGATTCAATGTCTGGAATATTATATACAGACAAAAGAATTCAGGAGACAATTTTATGGCTTCTAATAAGGTTCCATTAAAGGGCTACATGGATGGTATAGATATATCAGCGTGGCAGGATACTATAGATATAACCAAGGTGCCTTGTGACTTTGTGATAGTGAAAGCTACGGAGGGCACGGACTACAAGAACAGGTATTTTGCAAAGCACTGTGACCAGGCGATGAAAGCGGGAAAACTCCTGGGGGCATTCCATTATGCAAATGGTGGCGATCCCCACAGTGAGGCTGAGTATTTCATAGCATACAGTAAGAAATATGTGGGCAAGGCGATACTTGTCCTTGACTGGGAGGGGCGGAATAATCCTCAGTTTGGCAGAAGTGACAGAGCGTGGTGCAAAGAGTGGTGTGATCATGTATACAGAAAAACCGGTGTTAAGCCCCTGATCTATATCCAGAAGAGCGCCATGGACAATGTAAAGGGCCTGGGATACAGGCTGTGGGTTGCACAGTATCCTGATTACGAGCGGACGGGATATCAGGAGCATCCATGGAATGAAGGTCAATACGAATGTGATATCAGACAGTACACATCCGTTGGAAGACTTCCGGGTTACGATGGCAATCTCGATCTGAATAAGTCATATATAGACAAGACGACATGGAAAAAATATGCCGCAAAAAAGACTGGTGGTTCACAGGAGAAAGATACTGGCAGTAACAGCGGAAAAAGTAATAATAAAAAGAAAAGCATAGAATTGATCGCAAAGGAAGTCATAGCCGGAAAATGGGGGAACGGCGATGACCGGAAGAGCAGACTGAAAAAGGCAGGATATGATTACAATAAGGTTCAGGCGAAGGTAAATGCAGTGGTCAAGGCTTCGCAGAAGAAATCGATAGATGTGATAGCCAGAGAGGTCATAGCCGGCGACTGGGGAAATGGCGATGACAGAAAGAACAGGCTGAAGAAGGCAGGGTATGATCATGTCAAGGTGCAGAATAAGGTAAATGAGATGCTTGGCAGATAGCTGCAGGTAAATGACATAAGAAAAATGGCAGGAGAACGAAGTATAAAATTAGTTCCGGCAAAAATGAAATTTATATGAAGTATCATCCATACCTGTTGACGAAGCGCAATATATACTATAGGATAGTGGAAAACAAAAGCCCCCGTCAGGGATACATGAAAGGGAAAGGTGATATATATGCCATATTATGGATTTTATTTTGACCCAACATATCTGTTGGTTCTCATAGGCGTGGTGCTCTGCATGATAGCATCGGCAAGAGTCAAGACCACATACAAGAAGTATGAGAAGGTGGGATCGCGGTCAGGCTACACAGCGGACCAGGTCGCATACATGATACTCAGGAATGCGGGGATAACGGATGTGTCAATACATCACATCTCAGGAGATCTGACTGATAATTACAATCCTAAGGAGCATACGCTCAATCTGTCGGACAGCGTGTATGGTTCCAGATCCATCGCAGCGATAGGCGTGGCAGCCCATGAGTGCGGACATGCCATACAGCATGCAAATGCATATGCACCGCTCACCATCAGGTCAGCCATCATTCCAGCGGCAAATATAGGCTCAGCCATATCATGGCCGCTCATACTTATAGGACTTCTCATTCCGAGGGTTGATTACCTTATAACACTCGGAATCATACTGTTCTCACTGGTTGTTGTCCTACAGTTTGTGACACTTCCGGTGGAGTTCAATGCATCGAGAAGAGCAATGGCGATACTGGAGGGCAGCGGATATCTCTATCCGGATGAACTCAAGGGTGCAAGAAGTGTACTCACAGCGGCAGCTATGACATATGTGGCAGCCATGGTATCAGCATCACTTCAGTTGCTCAGACTTGTATTATTGTTTGGCAACAGGAGAAGATAGCGGAATTATAACAGAAAATATAAAAATGCATAAAAAAGTCTTGTGAATTTGTTGATAGTATTTGCAACTTTGCTATGGTAAAATGGTTAAAGTGGCAAAAATCTACATATTTGCAAGACTTTTTCTGTTATTGTGCACAATTATAACAGGAAAGTCTGCATAACAATTAATTAAGGGAGGGTAATTGATGAGGAAGAGAAGGCTACGAGGAGGTATAACGGCCTTGTCGGTGCTTGCTGCTATTGGCATGGCATCGGGAATAACGGCATTTGCGGCGGATGACACACAGTCTGAAGCTGTGGATACGGGAAAGGGACTGGAGTATGTATATGAGTCGTCAGGCTCTACACCATCAGGTGTCACGCTCAACGGCAATTCGGTAATCATAAAGCAGTCGCCGAATTCCACTGACAGCGAGCAGTTATTCAATATTTACAATGACAAAGACAGGGATGGAATCCTTGATGAGGGCGAGGAAGCTTTCACATTGGATGGAAGCACGGACATACAATATGGCAATATATATGGAATCTATCATGGTAAGGGCAGTTCGCCGATCTCCATAACCATAGACGGTGCTGAACTGCCTGCTGTATATGGAGCATTTGAGAGCACTGTTGAGACTCCGGAGAACATGACTGCGGTAACTATCAGTGTGAAGGGCGACGCGGCAGTTGAAAGTCTGTATGGACTTTTCAGGACATATTGTACAGGTGGCGTATTGATAGACACGGAAGAGTCCGTGACAATAAAGTCGCTCTATGGTCTAAGATCTTCGACCATGGATGGAGACATCACGGAGAATATCAATTACAACTGTGATGGCAACACATTTGTCACACTGGCTACAGATGGATATTACACAGGAAAGGCTTATACGATAAATGGCGATGCAGTGTTCAATATGAACGGTGCCGGCATCAGTTCCGTGTATATTGTGCAGAACGGAGCTGTGCTCAGCAAGACACTGACGGCCAAGGTGACTGACTCCAAGGTAGACAATCTGTGCGGAGTTTCCCAGAGCGCAAAGGTTGATGGTGACGTGAGCCTTACATTTGACGGAATATCAGCCGTAAAGGATGGAAGCAGTGCCAGTGTATATGGTGCGTCAAGTGCGGCTATCCTTGGAAATCTGGACCTTAAGCTGAAAAGCCAGTCTGGATCAGAGATGTCTGTGTATGGCACCAATAATACAAATATAAAGGGAAATGTAAATGTCAGCGTTGATGGCTCAGGAGCAAAGTTCAACACCATATATGGAATGTATGGCGGTATGCTGGGCGGAAGGGCTGATATAGATATAAAGAACTGCGCTGCCGGTTACACAACATGTGGCATGAATTCGGTTTCGTTCAGTCAGACTCAGCCGGAGGAAGAAGGGACATATACGTATACTGTGAACATGGAGAATATCACTGGCGCCAGCGGCAGGGTATATGGAATTTCAAATTGTTCCGGTATCACTTCTGCCAGCGTTGTAATGAAGGCTGTGGCAACAACAGATACATTAAATGGCATGTATCTGAGCACAGGTGTAAAAGGTGATATAAAGGCAGAACTTTACAACTGTAATGCAGCCTATGTAAATGCTCTGGAGCTGTCAAATGTGACGGTAAATGGTTCTGTAGATGCCATAGTTTCGGGCTGCAGCATTACGAGATCTTTGAATGTAGAGCAGGGCGGAAGCATCAGTAAGGATCTTAACATAAGCGTCAGCAACGTTATCAGCAGTTCAGCACGGTTTGTATACGGCGGTAGCTGTCTGGGGAATATGACGGTCAATGTGGATGGCATGAATGATGAATCCATAGTAGACGAAAATGGTGATCCGCTTGTGAACTCGTATGAATACGCGGGCAGCGACATGTTTACCATGATGGGCAACTTTGCACTGGCAGGGGAACTCAAGGCGGATATAGCAAAGATACATTTTGCAAAATGTGGACTCGCCGGAGGTGATTACAGTTGCGGAAATATCGGAACAAAGGTTGACATAACGTTGTCAGACAGCAGTATAAATGGACTGGCGGGAAATAATATTTTCTATCTGGCAAATGAGAGCTATTCCGGTTCAACCGAGAATACAGTTCCTGTTGATATAAAGATCAACAACACAGATTTTACAAATGCAGACGGAATAAGCTTCCAGATGTATATAGGTAATAACAAGGATGCAAAAGTTACATTTGATGACAAGTGCAGTATGCCGGAGAAGTATTATATGGCTCCAAGCATGAATACCACCGGCTCATCTGTTATAACCTATGGACAGAATATATATTATGGCGGACAGAATCTTGTGATAGACAAGGATGTAACTGCTGACAATATTTACTTTGGTAACTTCACAGAGAACGGAAGCCAGGGCAATGCCGTGATCGTTATCAACAAGGGGGTAACGTTAACTGCAAAAGAGGGTATATATGCAGCAGGCGGTTCAAATATACTCCACAGTGGAATCCTCAAGGGAACATTTAAGGCGACTGATGGGTATCTGCCAAATATATTCTCAAAGGGGGGTGTAATAGAGGACTCGGCTGTAGGGGATGTTGCAAATGTAAATTATTCATTAGATGTTGTGTCCAACGAGAAGGCCGCAACGTACACCATGACAGGCAAGACGTCACAGTATATTGATCCTGATGGTACATATGTCAAGGGCGGCGCAGATGTCAAGATAACACCGACCGTGAACAAGGGATATATTCTTGACAAGGTGACCTTCAGAGGTCAGAGCGACACAGCGGAAAATTCAGCGGTTGAATCAAATGGCGTGTACACGTTCAGCATGCCAAATGAGCCTTGTACAGTGACGATCGTAACGACAGGAAAGCAGATCGTGGTATCCAAGACAACTGTTGACCCTTCAGCACTGCTTGGAAAAGAATACACAGCAGCCTCACCTCTCTATGACATGGCAGATCTTGTCATATCAAACGACGCAAGAGAGGGCGAGGTCACATACGAGATAGACGAGACAAATGGTCTTCCTGAGGGACTCACATTGATCGATGGCAAGATCGTCGGAACGGCAAGTAAGCTTTATGAAGACGGAAAAAATGTCATAGTCCATGTGACAGGAAGAAACGGTTCAAAGGCACAGCTCTCATTGAACGTGATCGTCTCAAATGAGGAGAAGAAGCAGGACAACCAGGATGGCCGAATCGTAGTTGACGAGGATGAGAAGACTATATGTCTCAACGGAACATCAGTGGTCATCCAGGCAAAGGACGACACAGAGACAGAGATATACGTGGACGACAATCAGGATGGACAGGCAGATGGCAAGACACCTCTGTACACCGGAGATCTGTCGGAGTACACGATAACAGGTGTCGAGGACAACGCCATAAGACGAAACATCAGGATCACCATGACGGGGGGAAATGTAAAAGCAATATACGGTGCAAAGGATTCAGAGCTTTCATATGAAGGCGGCGATGCGGTGAGTATAAATATCCGTGGTGGTAAGGCAGCAACTATGTATGTTCTGTCGAATTCAACCGTGGATGGAACCATCGCATATGAGATCGCAGAGAACACTGTAGATAAGGGCGGATTTGCAGCGGATACAACATCAAAATATACCGGTGCATTCATGAGAAACAGCAAGGATATCGTAACTATCAGAGGAACCTATGTTGTGAATAAGAAACTCACGGCAAAGGCTCTGATAATCTATGACAGTGCGGCAGTTGATGTAAATGCTCCGGTTGAGGTAACGGATTATGTGTCACTGAATGAGAGATCATCCGCAGTATTTAACGATACGCTGACCGCTGACCGGCTTGGTTATTCAAAGTATGCCAAGGCAGTTGTGAATGGAGATACGAAGCTTGCGGCTCTCAATATGACACAGTATGACACGACACTCACAATAGGCGAGGATGCGCTGTTTGATGTGGGCAAGGTCAATATGACATCAGGCTGGGCAAGAGTATATCAGAAGGGTACGCTCAAGTGTCCTTCAGACCAGTTCAGCAACACAGGTGTGTGGGTGGCAGCAGGAAAATTTGCAGATGATATAGATGCCAGCGGCTGGACAGGAGTGTATTACAGCTATGCAGGCGGCTCAACAAACATGGACAACACATCAGCAAAATTGGCTGCACAGTCATATGTAGTTGAATATGAGAATGTCAAATATGTTGCCTGCAAACAGGCGATTACAGTTAGCTATACCGATGTGCCGGGTTACACAGCCTATGTGTCGGCAAATGGCGGCGAGCCGGTACAGGGAAGCAACGGAAGTGCAAAGGTGACAGGCCCGGATTCATCTATGTCTATTGTAGTGGATTATGTGGCAGACCAGATAGACATCAGTAAGGAATACGCAGATCCGACTCTGGCGGCGGAGACCAAGTACACAGCGGCTTCACCAGCGTACGATCTCACGATCCTCAAGGTTACAGGAGATACCACAAAGGATTATGGAACTGACATGCAGTACAGACTGAAGAGCGGTTCGACACTTCCATCAGGACTTGTGCTTGAGTCGGGTAAGATAACAGGAACAGCCAAGAATGCAGGTGAAAGCACAGTAACATTTGTCATAACAGGACGAAATGGAACATCGGTTGATTTCCCAGTGGTATTCAAGGTACTGCCGGCAGGCACGGAGATACCTGATATCAACAAGCTTGGTGTATCTGTGAACACAGAGGATAAGACCATTGATCTTGGTGGAAATTCGGCAGTGATAATAGTTGATCCATCGGACAGCAGCAAGAGCTCAGTATATCTGGATGCTGATCACAACGGAGTGGCAGACGACAACAGACCACTTAGAATAGATGGAGAGGTTACATATGATCTGTCAGGCTACAGCATATCAGGCTATACGGACACAGCAAATAAATACACCGGTGACATATCGGTGACACTCAGAAGCGGAAATGTCGGCAATATATGTGCTGCGGGTTCAACTGACAGCAAGGCAGACCGAGTGACGATAGATGGAAATGTAACCATGACGATCATGGACGGTTATGTGTCAGGCACTGTAGCTGCGGCAGGAAACGCTGATGTCAAGACAGTGACCTTCACGGCAGAGGACGGAAGAGCAGGAAGCGTGGTATACGGTGCGTACAATACAAATGCGGAGAAGGTAGACTTCACATTTGCAAAGTCTGCACAGATGTACACACCGGAATCAACAAAGTCTGAGAATATGTATGTTACATCAGGTGGATCAGTATCAGGTGATGTGGATGTAAGAGTTGGTATAACTGATCATTACAATACATTTATATACGGTGCGGATTATATGAACAAGCGCTCATACTTCAATGGAGTGTCGGGAACAGTCGTATCCGGAAATGTGAACTGTGTGGTTGAGGGAAGATGGTGTGCTGAGAAATGCAACAACTTTGTCCAGCAGTCAGATGTAAAGGGAGATCTGTATGCCGAGATAAAGTCAGGAGAACTCAGAAAAAATGACGTCAACAATGAGCATAGCAAGGCATTGGTATTTAACTATGGTTACAGCATTGGAAATATATACGTTGAGGCAGGAACAGAGGGCGCTGTCACAGGTGACTTTGTACTTGCGGCAGGCGGTAAGGTCGGCAAGGTAGAGTATGTAGACGAGAATGCAAAGTCCACAGCGACTGTAAAGGGCACCGCTGACAATTACCAGGTTGAGAGTCTGGGTTCACTGTATATGTCTCTCGCCGGCAAATTAACTATAGGCGGAGACTACACACTTGACAGAGAGGTGGAGGTAAAACAGCTTGAGATCCTCAAGGATTCAAAGCTGACCATCGCCGAGGGCGCAGCTCTTACAAATACGTCGACAGCGACAGTTACCGGTGATGTTGAGAACCTTGGCACATGGAATGTGGACGGCGCTCTGACTATGACAGGATCACTGGTCAACAGAGGTGCATGGAATCTGAAAGGAAATGTTCAGGCTTCAGCAACAGTAGATAACTACGGGGATATCACAGCAGCAAATAGTGAGAGGATCACCTTGAATACAAATGCAAAGCTCATCAACAGAGCTGATGCACAGTTTACATTTGGCAACCTCACAAACAGTGCAATGATCGTAAACTATGGTAATATGAAGCAGCTTGCATATACGTCAAGTCTTGGAAGCGGAAGCATACTCACCACAGTGATCCCGGATATGGTGTACGCACTGAAAAATTACAGCGTCATTTTCTACAAGCTGGATGTGGATTATCCAGAATACTGCTTCAAGGATGGCGATGCAAAGATAGAGAAGAGCTCATCGGCAACAAGATGTCAGAAGAAGTCAGGTGTTGACGGTGACGATGCACTCTATATACAGGGTGGCAAGTCGTTCTACATCACAATAGACGGTGAGCCGATAGATGGAATGGCGGTGGATTCAGTTGTATTTGGACCGGATGACACAGTCATGACTACAAGTAACAACCGTCTCTGGAGCGGCGTCATGACATATGAGCCGGCAACAGTTACGGTAAATATGGCAAAGCAGGAGGCCGTAAATATAACTCTCGCAAAGACAGAGGATACAGTTAAGGCGCAGGTTGGAAAGACAACCACAAAGGATGAGCCATTATATGATCTGACAGCCATAGAGATCCAGAATGATGAAGCGGTGGACAACGGATATGTGTCATACTCCCTTGCAAAGGGACAGACACTTCCGGCAGGACTTGTGATATACGATGGAAAGGTATATGGAACACCAAAGACTGCAAGTGCTGAGGCACAGACAGTCAAGTTCACGGTGAGAGGACAGAATCAGACAGTGGCTGAGTTCACACTGATCATATCCAGCGTGGAGAAGGGAATACCTTCATTTACTACAGGAAAGGCGGTCGACGCATATGCCGGCAAGACCCTTGCGGATGTGGAGCTTCCAACATCGACAGCAGGAAAGTACATGTGGGCAGATGGAACACAGCAGGTAGGCAAGGCCGGAACAAGCGAGACCTACGATGCATACTTTGTTCCAGACGACACAGCAAACTATGACTGGAGCAAGATCGATGCAGCAGAGGGAACATATGAGGAACTGGAAGACGGAAGTGTGAGAATTGCAGTGAAGCTTTCAGTGTATGTGAGAAAGCAGGATCCTGTATTTACAGTTCCGGAGAATGTCACAGCTACATACGGAGACACTGTTGGCAAGATACTCCTGCCTGAGACAGCAGGTGGAATGTTCATCTGGGAGAATGCAGATGAATCTGTGGGAGAGGTTGGAACAAAGACTTTCCTTGCAACATTTGTACCTGAAGATGAGGATGTATACGCGAGAGCAGAGCATGTGGAGATAACTGTTCAGATTCTTCCTGCAAATGCAGTATTTACTCAGGCGATAGATTCACTGAGTGCTAAGGAGAATATGACTCTTGCAGACATAGAGATTCCAGAGCGCGAGGATGGAGTATACACATGGTATACAGACAGAACGACAAAGGTTGAGGATGGCAATACATACAAGCTTTGCTTCAAGCCTGCAGACACAGTAAATTATGACTGGACATCAGTTACAGGATGGAACAGGGCTTACAATGGAGTTGTATTCAATGTAAAGATCACCGTCGAGAAAGAGCTGGAGCAGCATGTACACGATTACGGCAATAAGTACAAGAGCGACAGCAGATCTCACTGGTATCAGTGCTCATGTGGAGAGAAGTCAGGCCTGGCAAACCACACATGGGACAAGGGAGCGATAACGACCAAGCCTACAGACACAGCGGCAGGTAAGAAGACATTTACCTGTACCAAGTGTGGGTACAAGCGTTATGAGTCAGTAGCTGCCCTTGGAATAGACATAGGAAATTCCAAGAACAATGTGGTCGTAAGCGGTATAGAAAAGAATGGATATACATACACAGGATCACCTATCACTGTTAAATCGCTTGCGCTCAGGAGAGGCAAAACAACACTGAAGAATGGTGTGGATTACACCGTACAGTACAAGAACAACAAGAATATCGGTACAGCGACAGTAAAGATCACTGGTAAGGGTAATTACAGAGGCTCCGTCAGCAAGACATTTGCTATCAAGGCTGGCAAGGGCAAGATATATAAAGTTGCGCAGAAGGGCGTGCCTGGCTATCTGAAATATAAGGTGACAAATGCCGCTTCAAATGGCAAGGGAACAGTGACACTTGTTGGAAGTACAAGCAAGAAGAGCGACAAGAAGTTCAAGTCACTCACGGTTGCATCCAGTGTCAAGATCGGTGGAGTGAACTTCAATGTTACGGCTGTAGGAGCGAAAGCATTTACAGGACGCAAATATCTCACCACGGTTGTGATCGGAGGAAACGTTAAGACCATAGGAGGTGCAGCATTCAGCAAGTGTGGAAAGCTTGGAAAAGTTACCATAAAGTCTACAAGGATAACGACTATCGGTAAGAATGCTTTCCAGGGTGTCAAGAGCAATGTGAAGATATATCTTCCTAAGAAGAAATATGACGCATATGCAAAGAAGCTCAAGGTGAAGGGAATGAACACTCCTAAGAAAGCGGTTTACAAAAAGTCAAAATAAATGAAATGTGTTGATGCATTGGCGGGACAGTCACAGGTTATGTGGCTGTCCTGTTTTTTATGTGAAGATCGTTCTGGTGTAAAACCATGAGTGTAGTGACAGGAAAGATATAATCTGCTATACTGAACATATGTTTGTGAATATATGGAGGACTGTATGGATAATTTTATAGATGAACTGAATGAACAGCAAAAGGAGGCAGTGACCACCACAGAAGGGTATGTGCGCATAATTGCGGGAGCGGGAACCGGCAAGACAAAGGCGCTCACATACAGGTATGCGTATCTGGTGGACGAGCTTGGAATATCCACATCGAATATACTGTGTGTCACATTTACAAATAAAGCGGCGAGGGAGATGAGCAAACGTATCAGACAGATGATCGGGGACAGTGATACGGGATACATCTGCACATTTCACGGCTTCTGTGTGAAGCTTCTGAGGGAGGATATCCATGCCATCAATTATCCCCAGAACTTTGTGGTGATGGACAGCGAGGACACGGAGGATATACTCAAAACGGTGTACGAGAATGCCCATATACAGTCGAGAACATATACATTTGACATGGCGAGGGATCACATATCGACTATGAAGAACGAGATGCAGCATATCACATATTTGGCGGACATAAGCAACGACAGACTGCTGGCGGATTATGAGAAGGCTTCAGACATACCTGAAAAAGTATTTCTGGGATACCTGTACGAACAGAAGAAGGTGTATGGACTTGACTATGATGATCTCATAACCATTGCGCTCCACATCCTCAGAACCGATGCGGAGAAATGCCGCAAATGGCAGGAACGCATGATGTATGTCATGGTGGACGAGTTTCAGGATGTCAGCGGTAACCAGTATGCGCTGGCAGAGATACTCAGCGGTTATCACAGGAATCTGTTCATCGTGGGCGATCCGGATCAGACCATATATACGTGGCGCGGGGCAAGGATAGAGTACATACTGGAATTCGACAAGAACCATGAGAATACACAGACCATATTCCTCGACACGAATTATCGTTCAACTCCTGACATACTGGCGGTGTCCAACTCACTGATCGAGAAAAACAGGAACAGACTGCCCCACAGGCTTGTGGCTGTGAAGCCGTCTGAGGCACGCCCTCTGTACGTACATTCCAGGACCACCGGGGATGAAGCCCAGTGGGTGACAAATGAGATAAAAAGACTGGTTGAGGCGGGCACAAAGTACAGTGATATAGCCGTTTTGTACAGGTCACATTTCGTATCGAGAAGCATAGAGGAAGCATTTATCAAGACAAAGATCCCGTATGTCCTCTACAGTGGAACGGAGTTCTACAAACGCAAGGAGATAAAGGATGTGCTGGCATATCTCAGGATGGTGGCATACGCGGATGATCTGTCATTCCGCAGGGTGATAAATGAACCAAAGCGGAACTTTGGCAAAAAGAGAATGTCGATGCTGAAGTCGTACTGTGAGACTCACAGATGCTCACTGTACAGCGGTCTTCAGGATCTTCTGGAGGAGAAGACTGTTAAGTCGACAGGTGCTTCAGCCTTTGTCGATATCATAGAAAACTTCAGGAAGACATACAAGGAGAAAAGTCTGTCTGATCTTGTGATGGAGCTCATGGCCGCCACGGGCTACGAGGCGATGCTCAGACAGGCGGGCGAACAGGAAAGGCTGGACAACCTGGCAGAGCTGAAGCAGTCGATAGACGAATATGAGAAGACCTCCGGTGAGGAGAATACGCTGGAGGAATATCTGCAGAGCATAGCTCTCTACACGAACAATGACAGGGAGAAGGACAAGGATTCTGTGACGATGATGACCATACACACCGCAAAGGGTCTGGAGTTCCCATATGTGTTCGTGTGCGGTGTAAATGAAGGCATATTCCCAAGCAAGCACGTGGACACTGAGGCGATGCTCGAGGAGGAACGACGCATGGCATACGTGGCGTGCACCAGAGCGGAGCGCGGCCTGTACATCAGCGATGCAGAAGGCCTGAATTATGATGATTCATTTAGATATCCTTCTAGATTCATATTCAACATAGACCGGGAAGCCATCGGTTACGTGAACGAGCTCCCGCAGCGCCTTGTCGACGACACCAAGAACTACATAGCCGCAAATGAAAGCCGCTATATGCCGCTGGACACCGAGCTAAAGCCCGGCGACCGGGTGAGACATAAGGTGTTCGGCGAGGGCACTATAACCGGTATCAGGGGAGATATAGGGTGCTATGTGGTTAAGTTTGATAGGGTGGAGACGGAGAGGAACTTGAAGATTGGGGTGGGGCTGGAAAAACTCGGTTAATGAAATAGACATGGGCAGACCACTAGAATGTGGGCTGTCCTTTTCACTTTGTTTGGTGAGGAAAAAACAGTACAGCAAATGGAGTAGAATTGTATAAAAGGTTTTTTAGAAGGCGGTATGGTAAAAGGATGGTTAAGATTGTTAATTATGTGGAAACAATGGCATAAGTAGTCGGAAAAAAGAGGAAGAGCAGTTTTACATATAGAAAGATATATTGTAAAATATAAAAAGGTGTATGCAAAACGAAAGGACATAAAAACTATAACATTTGTAAAACTAAAATATAAACTGTAATAAAAGCTTGTATTTTATATAAATCATAAAGGAGGTAAAAATGTATTATTTGGTTCATACAGTGAGTGTGATAATTAGACAGTTTTTTGTATCAAACCCATTTGAAAATGCAGCCATAGAAGTACCATTTGGTCCAGTTTTTTTCAACATGATAATAGGGGCAGCGCTTGTGCTAATTACATATATGGTTGTAGGGATATTTTATAAAAGAAGAAGTTCACCAGCAGTAGGTAGTATGTTATTTCTCTTGTTTTATTTAGTACATAATGGGTTATTGGTATTGATGTCGAAAGCCGAATTTAATAAAATTCTAATTGGAATTATATTAGTGGCATATATGGCAGTTCTTACTATTTCAAAAAAGGTAGTAACGCGTATAACATGTGATATTTAATATAAAAAGATAAAACGCAGGAGAGATTAGATGATAGACACCAAAAAAGAACAGGAACGAGATGAACTTCATCGCGCCATCTGGGCGATAGCAGATGAATTACGTGGAGCTGTGGACGGATGGGATTTCAAGAATTATGTATTAGGAACGATGTTCTATAGATATATTTCTGAAAACCTTTGTAATTACATAAATGAGGGCGAGGCAAAGGCTGGTAATGCAGACTTTGATTTTGCTGTGATGCCTGATGAAGATGCAGAAGAGGCTAGAGAAGGTTTGGTAGAAGAAAAGGGATTCTTCATACTTCCAAGTGAGCTGTTCTGCAATGTCAGAGCAAGGGCAGCGGAAGACGAAAATCTGAATGAGACACTTGAAAACGTATTCAGGCATATAGAGGATTCAGCAAAGGGCAGTGAGGCAGAGAATGATTTTGCAGGACTCTTTGATGATTTCGATGTTAATAGTAATAAGCTTGGTTCTACTGTTGCCAAGAGAAATGAGAAACTTGTAAAGCTCCTCGATGGAGTGGGAGATATGAATCTTGGCGATGTGAAAGATCATTCTATAGATGCATTTGGCGATGCGTATGAGTATCTCATGACTATGTATGCGTCGAATGCAGGTAAATCTGGCGGTGAGTTCTTCACGCCTGCGGATGTGTCTGAACTTCTTACAAGGCTTGGAACAGTAGGCAAGACCGAAATAAATAAGGTATATGATCCTGCTTGCGGATCTGGTTCATTGCTGCTTAAGGCGGAAAAAGTTCTTGGCAGGGATGCAATCAGAAATGGATTCTACGGACAGGAAATAAATATAACTACATATAACCTGTGCCGTATAAATATGTTCCTTCATGATGTTGGATTTGATAAGTTTGATATAGCCTGCGAGGATACACTTACCAGTCCGCAACATTGGGATGATGAGCCATTTGAACTTATAGTGTCTAATCCACCGTATTCAATAAAATGGGCTGGAGACGAGAATCCACTTCTTATAAATGATCCAAGATTTTCTCCTGCGGGAGTATTGGCTCCTAAGAGCAAGGCGGATATGGCATTTATAATGCATAGTTTGGCATGGCTTGCATCAAATGGAACTGCAGCGATAGTATGCTTTCCAGGCATTATGTATCGTGGCGGCGCAGAGCAGAAGATCAGAAAATATCTTGTAGATAATAACTATGTGGATTGCATCATACAGTTGCCAAACAATCTGTTCTTTGGAACTCCAATAGCAACGTGCATTATGGTTATGAAGAAGAATAAGACAGACAATAAGACCTTATTTATAGATGCAACCAAGGAGTGTGTCAAGGTTACAAACAACAATAAACTGACACCAGAGAATATAGATAGAATTGTAGAGACATTTACAAAACGAGAGGATGTTCAGCATTTTGCGCATTTGGCTACATATGAAGAGGTATCTACAAATGACTATAATTTGTCTGTGTCAACATATGTTGAGGCTGAGGATACGAGGGAGAAGATTGACATTGTAAAGCTCAATGCTGAGATAAAAGAGATCGTTGCTCGTGAACAGGTACTTCGTGATGAAATTGATAAGATTATTGCAGAAATAGAAAATGGTAAAAATGAATGAAAAACAAATCAAAAAGCAACATTGGAGAGCATGAAAAATATAGATATGAAGAATGTTATGCAAAGATTTTGTTAGAGAGAGTATATCCTGAGATTTATACAGATTTGTCAATTCTTGATAAACCCGATTTACAGAATGAGGTATTACAAGTAGGTGTAGAAGTAACGAGTGCTGTACCAAGTTCTTTAAGAGAGGTTAAGGCATGTTGGATAAAGGCAAACAATACAAATGATATGAAGATAAAAAGTAAATATGTTAAAAGAATGGAACAGCTAGGATATAAATACACAGGAGGCATGCAGAACTGGCTTAAAGAGGATATAGAACAATTGTATGAGGAGACTTCTTTGGTGGATTTAGAGATTTCAATAAGAAGTAAGATGAAAAAAAAGGATAGAGGTGGGTACAAAGAATTAAAAAATATGGATTTATATATTGATGCAATGTTTTCGTTTTTTTCAATTAATGATGATGATTTATATGAATTGGTGAAAAATGTTAATGTTGGTAAAAATCATTTTAGAAAGATAATTATAAATGTTATAGAAGATAATGAAATTGTTATGATAGATACGGATGAAGAAAAATACAGTGTGATTTCTTATGATAGCAGACAATATGAATATGCACTTGCTGCTTTAGATATGATAAAGAAAGAGGATGCAGAATGAGTAAACTGAGTCGACTACTGAATGAACTGTGCCCAGAAGGCGTTGAATATAAAACACTAGGAGAGATAGCGAGTATAAGTAGAGGAGGAAATTTTCAAAAGAAACATTATGTTTCAAATGGAATTCCCTGTATACATTATGGACAGATATATACGAAATATAATTTGTTTGTTAATGAGGCAGATAGTTATATAGAGTCTGAAGTTGCAAAGAAACAAAAATTTGCGGAATCGGGAGACATTATAATGGCAATAACCAGCGAGAATGTCGAAGATGTATGTAAGTGTATCGCATGGTTGGGAAATGATAAAGTAGCTGTAAGTGGGCACACTGCCATAATACATCACAATCAAAATCCCAAATACTTAGTGTACTATTTGAGTAGCCAAATGTTTCAGGATCAAAAGAGAAAAATGGCTCATGGAACGAAAGTTATAGAAGTATCACCAGCGAAACTGAACGAAGTGAAGGTCGCCGTACCTCCTCTGGAGGTACAACGTGAAATAGTCCATATTTTGGACTCTTTCACGTTACTTACAGCCGAGCTTACAGCCGAGCTTACAGCCGAGCTTACAGCTCGTAAGAAACAGTATGAATTTTATCAGAATAAATTATTAAAATTTGATAATAAAGTTAAGATAGTTAATTTATCGGATATTGCAGATATTGGGACTGGTAGTAGTAATACAAATGAAAGCATTGATGATGGTAGATATCCTTTTTATGTCAGATCCCAGGAACCGTTGAGAAAGAATGATTATGAGTTTGATGAAACTGCAATAATTACGGCAGGAGACGGAGTAGGAGTAGGTAAAGTTTTTCATTATGTTGAAGGGAAATATGCATTACATCAAAGGGCATATAGAATACATATTAATAGTCCGGAAGTGTTGCCAAGATATTATTTTCATTATATGAGGACGACATTTTTATCATATATTCAAAAATCTATGTTTCAAAGTTCTGTTGCGTCAATCAGGAGACCAATGTTAAATGCGTTTCCAGTGCCAATACCATCATTGGATGTTCAACAAAGATTAGTTAATGTATTAGATAATTTTGAAACGATTTGTTCTGATTTGAGCATTGGTTTACCAGCAGAAATCGAGGCACGAAAGAAACAATATGAGTATTATAGAGATGTACTGTTGACATTTGCAGAGACAGGGAAGACAATCCTAACAGACAGACAGACAGACAGACAGACAGACAGACAGACAGACAGACAGACAGACAGACAGACAGACAGACAGACAGAGTTAAATATAATTAAGCTTGTGCAGTATGTATTTGGATATGCAATAGTTAGGCTTGATTATATTGCCAATTTCAGAAATGGAAAAGGTCATGAAAAAAATATTGTGGCAGATGGAAAATATATTGTTGTAAATTCTAAGTTTATTTCCACTGATGGGCAAGTAAAAAAATATTCAAATGAGCAGATTTGTCCATTATATGTAAACGATGTTTTAATGGTTATGAGTGATTTGCCAAGCGGTCGTGCGTTGGCTAAATGTTATTTAGTTGACGAGGATGATAAATACACTCTTAATCAGAGAATTGGAGCATTTATGGTAAGGAAAACGGAGCTGGTTACTACAAAATATTTGTATTATATGTTAAACCGCAATCCACAGTTGCTGAAATATGATAACGGAGCAGATCAGACAAATTTGAGGAAAGCAGATATTTTAAATATTTCAATTGCTATTCCAACGATCAGGGAGCAGAAAAGAATAACGGAAATTCTTGACCGTTTTGACACCCTGTGCAATGATTTGTCCACAGGACTTCCAGCAGAGATCGAAGCACGCCAGAAACAATATGAATATTACAGAGACAAGCTTTTATCATTTAAGGAGTTGTGATATATGCCCAACGGTTTTAATAGGACAAGGAGACAGCATTATGTTCCACAGGTGTATTTGAGAGGCTTTGCACCACAATACTTAAACAAATGTAGTGAAAATAGTAAAAATTCAAAACCTAAATATGGTGTGTTTTATTATGACTTACAAGAAAGAACACAAAGCAATATAGCGGTACCAACAAATTCTGTTTGCTTTTAAAATGACTTGTATGAGGTTACGGGTAAGAGTGGCGAAATAGTCTATGATAATCGGTTGGAGAATTGTTTTAGTATATTAGAAAGAAGATATGCAGAACTTAGAACAAATATTGAAAAGAAGGCATTTGTCAAAGATAATTATAAGACAAAGTGTTTTCTAACACGCGATGAGAAGATGCACTTTATTGGTTACATAACGGTTCAGTTACTTAGAACACCGCATTTTCTGAATAGTGCTTTTGATGTGGCCAAGAAGATTGATTGCGATGGTAAAACTGATAGACAATTAATGAATTTAGTACGTTTAACATGTTTACTTTTTTTATGCTCAAATCAGGAAAATGTTGAACAAGATAAAAGTTCAGGTGTGATAAGAGATTCACAAATGAGGGTACTAAATGCTATTATGGGACCTATGTTTGGTATGTCGTTTATGATAGGTGTTGATAATGAAGCGATGCTGATAACGACAGATAATCCTGTATATATGGTGCATTCAAACAGAGACTATATTATAGATGATGAATATATCGAAAATGATGAGATCATATTTCCAATTACAGCCAGCTTGTGTTTGATTATGTTTGGTGGAGAAAATAAGGACAAGTATCATAAGAATTGTTTATTTGAGATAACGGATGAATGGAGAAAACATATATTTGTGGCAATGTGTTGTACTACAGATAAAAAGATATTTTCAAATCACAAGTTTGATAAAGATGAACTAAAAATCATAGATGAAGTACTTAAAGATGAGGCAAAGGGGGATACAGAGTGTCATATTTTAACATAGTAGCGGAGACATCGGAGAATACAGTTGTTACAGAATATGAACCGGTAAAAAGACGTTCTGATAGTTATCAGAGCGAGGCAGAGTTGGAGCAGGAGTTTATAAGGATGCTCTGCGAGCAGGGGTATGAATATCTGCCATTACATACCGAGCGGGATATGATAAACAATCTTCGTGAGAGGCTGCAGGAACTCAACAATTACGAGTTCACAGATAAAGAGTGGACATATTTCTTCAATAATGATATTGCAAATCCAAACTTTAGTTTGCAGGATAAGACACGTAATATTCAGGAGGATTACAGAAAAGTTCTTAAGCGGGATGATGGCTCAACCAAGAATATTTCACTTATTGACAAGACCAATATCCACAATAATAGGTTGCAGGTTATAAATCAGTATGTGATGGGACTCCAGGATGGGGCAAAACATGATAACAGATATGATGTGACAGTTCTTGTCAATGGACTGCCACTTGTTCATGTTGAGCTTAAACGAAGGGGCGTTCAGATACGAGAGGCATTCAATCAGATCAATCGATATAAGAGAGATTCTTTCTGGGCAGGCAGTGGGCTTTTTGAGTATGTCCAGATCTTTGTAATTTCAAACGGAACAAATACCAAATATTATTCGAATAGCACGCGTGATAATGCCATAAGGGATGCTAAGGCTGGCAATACAAAACGCGGAAAAACAAGTAATAGCTTTGAATTTACCTGTTTCTGGGCAGATGCAAATAATAAAGTCATCCCAGATATGGTTGACTTTACAAAGACTTTCTTTGCAAAGCATACGTTGCTTAACATACTCACAAAGTATTGTATATTCACATCTGAAAACATACTCATGGTAATGCGTCCGTATCAGATAACGGCGACAGAGAGAATATTGAATAGAATAGAGATAGCTAATAACTATAAAAAGTATGGAAGTGTAGCTGGTGGAGGATATATTTGGCATACCACGGGATCAGGGAAAACACTCACATCTTTTAAGACTGCAAGATTGGCGTCACAGCTTTCGTATATAGATAAGGTTTTATTTGTTGTTGATCGTAAGGATCTGGATTATCAGACTATGAAGGAGTACGACAGATTCGAGAAGGGAGCTGCAAATAGTAACAGTTCTACACGTATCCTGAAGAGACAGCTTGAGGATAATAATGCTCACATAATAATCACAACTATTCAGAAACTGGCGACATTTATCAAGAAAAATCCTGGACATGAGGTTTATGACAAGCATGTGGTTATCATATTTGATGAATGTCATAGAAGTCAGTTTGGCGATATGCATACAGCAATAGTTAAAAATTTCAGAAAATATCATCTATTTGGATTTACGGGTACGCCGATATTTTCTGTTAATTCAGGAAAAGCAAAGAATCCAGAGTTTTTTACAACTGCTCAGACATTTGGAGATCAGTTGCATGCCTACACTATAGTTGATGCCATCAATGACAATAATGTGTTGCCGTTCAGAGTTGATTATATCAAGACAATGGATGTTGATGAAGAAATCACAGATGAGATGGTATGGGATATCAACCGTGAAAAAGCTATGATGGCGCCAAAGAGAATAGAGTTGGTCACAAAGTATATATTAGATCATTTTGATCAGAAGACCTATAGGGGAGATAAGACATACATATACAATACTCTGACGAATATACAGGAGGTTGCGTCTGCTGAGCGAGGCGCAGTTGAAGAAATAAAAAGGTCACAGAGACTTAGTGGATTTAATTCCATATTTGCAGTAGCCTCTGTTCCCATGGCAAAACTGTATTATCAGGAGTTCAAACGCCAGATGGAACTTGATCCGACAAAGCATTTGCGTATTGCTACAATCTTCAGCTACGCGGCAAATGAAGAGGAAGTGGATGGCCTGCTTGACGAGGAGAATCCAGAGGATACTACGGCACTTGATCAGACCGCAAGGGACTTCTTGGATGGGGCAATAGATGACTATAATAAAATGTTCCATACAAATTATTCAACCGACGGTGATAGATTCCAGAATTATTATAAGGATGTATCGCTTAGAATGAAGAATAAGGAGATAGATTTGTTGATTGTTGTAAATATGTTCCTGACGGGATTTGACGCAACAACACTGAATACCTTATGGGTTGATAAAAATCTGAAGATGCATGGTTTGATCCAGGCATTCAGCAGAACAAATCGTATATTAAATTCTATAAAGACATTTGGAAATATCGTCTGTTTTAGAAATCTTCAGAAGAGAGTGGACAGCGCAATATCACTGTTTGGTGATAAAAATGCAGGTGGAATAGTTCTTCTCCAGAGTTTCAAAGATTATTATTACGGCTATGAGTCGGTTGATGGCGAGCATATGCCAGGATATGTAGATATGGTAGAGGAGCTTAAGGAGAAATTTCCACTTATGGATCCACAAATAATAGGTGAGCAGAATCAGAAAGCCTTTATTGCGTTATTTGGTGCATTCCTGAGAATGAGAAATCTTCTGTTGTCATTTGATGAATACAAAGGAAATGAACTTATTTCTGAACGTGATTTGCAGGATTATCTTGGACGTTATCAGGATTTGCGCGATGAATGGAGACGCAAGAGAGAGAATAATGAAAGTACAGATATAACGGACGACATTGTATTTGAGGTTGAGCTTATAAAGCAAATAGAAATCAACATAGATTATATACTCATGCTTGTCAAAAAATATCATGATACACATTGTGAGGATAAGGAAGTCCTCATAACTATTAAGCGAGCAGTAGAGGCGAGTCCAGAACTCCGCAGCAAGAAAGCATTGATAGAAAGTTTCATTGCAGGAATCAATGATGTAGAGGATGTAATGGCTGAATGGCGGGAGTTTGTTGTAGAGCAGCGTGAAAATGATCTTGCTCAGCTCATATCCGAGGAGCGCTTGAATCCAGAGAACACGAGACGTTATATAGAAAATGCATTCCGCGATGGAGAAATCAGAACAGCCGGAACTGACATAGACAAGCTTATGCCACCAGTTTCAAGATTTGGTGGAAGTGGACGTGACAAGAAGAAACAGGCGGTCATAGAAAAACTGAAACAGTTCTTTGAGAAGTATTATGGTGTCGGTGGAGCTATGAGTATAGGTGGTACACAGAAGGTTATGTATGGTGAGAGACGCGGCGAGGTTGGTATGGTTGCAGAGGAGAAGGAATAGGAGACCAGCAAATGAATAGATGTAGTGTATATGTATCTAATATGGAGTCAAAATATGAAGGTCAATATGATTTTGGAGAAGGGTATCTGGAAGTGATGATATTTGATTACTATGAAGACATTGATGAATATATGCCAATAGGTTCGGAGGTTGCCTATAAGAATATTTATATAGAGGATTTATTAAATAGAAGATTTATGTTTTCATCAAGGTTTCATAAGGTGGGGTCAAAATGGGGACTGACACAATACCAAAAATATAAAACAGATTTTTATTTATCAACAAAAAAAGAAAATGATTTTGAGGCATTTTTTCATGACATAAATATTAAGGGGGTTATTTTATATAATTCTGTATTAAACGATTTATATTATAACCCTTCAATAGTTATTAGTGAAAATGAAAAAGAGATTGTTTATAGAAAAATACTTAATCCAGACAAAAAAATTATAGAAATAAACAAGAATAATATAGATTGTGTAGAGTTTGGGGGAACTTGTAATAGTATCTCAAAAAATGATAACCGAAATATTACTATTGAGTCGGAGAATAGAGCTAAGATTAAGTTGAATCAACCTATAAAATGCGAAGAGGTTTTAAAATATATAAACGAGTTTGATGTAATTATGAATTCCTACTGTTTACTTGGAATACATTCTTATACTACATACATTATTACTACTGACAATAAGTGTTTTGATGTAAAGCATAAATTACTTTGTAAAGATAAGTATTGTGAAAAAGTGTTATACCAGCCGGTAAAAGTGAATTTTTTTGAATTTGTTGAGAAAATGTATAAAACATTAGATTATAGGACTACTGCCAATAGAAATAAATATGTCCCCTTTGGCTTTATTTCTCCCACAACATTGGAGGAACAATTTGTTTTTTATTTTAGGTGTATTGACTTATATATGGGAGAATATTTGGAGAAAGAAATTGGAAAGTATCCAAGTAATTATTATAGGTTAAGCACTTTTGTTGATGAGAATATAGATCTATTTAGATACGATGAGAAAGTTAATATTGAAAATTTGAAAAAAGAGTTAAACAGCTTAAGAAACCAGTATATTCATGAAGGATATTATTTATGTGACAATAAGTTTGCGGTTACAGAGAAAAAAGAAAAATTATATGATAAAGAATTGGATTATATATGGCTGTTAAAGATGGTTAAGATATTTAAGTATGGGGTATACAAAATGTTATATACCAAAATATTAACCTGTGAAATTGATGAAGCTCAATTAAAAAATGTGTTATTATGTTGGGTTTAATATTGATAATTATTATGCTAATGATAAGTGAATTTTATGTAGGAGATCAGATAAATGCCATTAGAATCGGGTGGAAGAGCAGATAAACAGGGAAATAGGTATGAAATATCATGTATTACATATGAGTTGTTGAAGATAGTCAGTGAAGAAAATAGTAGTGTGGTAATAGAAGCTTTAGGTGATGATGAAATTGCTACGGATATTCTTGTTACTGATAATAACGGAATAAAAATACATAAACAGTGCAAAGCCAGAAATTCAAGTATGGAGTATTGGACTGTTTCAGATTTGAATTTAAGAGGAATATTGCAAAATTGGAAGTTTCAACTTGATAGAGATTGTAATAGAAAAGTTTCATTGATGAGTGCGATAGGGTGTAGTCATATAGTTGATTTACATTTGCGAGCAATAAATACCAGTGAAAATTCAAGGGATTATATAGATTATCAAATAAAAAATTCAAGCACTGAGTTTAAAAAATCATATTATTCGTTTTGCACATATATGAAATTGGATACTTCGAATGAAATGGATTTGTATAAAAGTATAGATTATCTGAAACGGATAAATATTGAACAAATGTCAGAGTATGATCTTAATGAGTTAATAAATCAGAAAATTAGCTTTTTATTTACTACTGATCGCGAGACAGTTAGAGACGCATTAACTAGATATATTATAGATGGTGACATATGTGGTCAGAATATAACGGTTGAGGTTTTACATAAAATATTTGATAAGAAAGGGATAACATTAAGTGGGATTAATTCAGATAATATGATTTATCCACGGATAAAATTATTAAATCAAGAATACCGTGAGAGTTTTAAAACGTTAAATGGAGGCCTTATCAATCGTAAAGAATTCGCTAAATGTAAAGAGTTTATAGAAAATGAAACTTCATTTGTTATTTCGGGAGGGGCTGGATATGGCAAAAGTGGCTGTACAGAGTCGATATTGAATTATTGTGAAGAGACCAATATTCCGCATTTAGCGATAAAACTTGATAGAAAAATGCCAAGAGAGAATAGTAAAGAATGGGCAAAAAAATTGGGATTACCTTGTACGGTAGAGTATTCTCTTCATCGGATATCATTAGAAAGCAAAGCTGTTTTAATTTTTGATCAATTGGATTCTTTGAGATGGACTCAGTCAAATTCTGCTGAACCATTATCAATATGTATTGAAATAATAAAACAGATAAAAATTCTTAATGCTAATAGAAAACATAAAATAGTAACAGTATTTGTATGTAGAGATTTTGATTTGAAAAATGATAATAATATCAAGAATTTGTTTGAAAATGAAGATGGCAATTCAGAAAAATGGGAACAAGTATGTATTGGAAATATAGATGATGAGACGGTACAAAATATAGTTGGAGAAAAATATATTTTTTTGGATAAGAAGCTGAGAAATATATTGCGCATACCAAGTAATCTTTTTATCTGGCAACATTTGGATACGGATAATATATGTAAAAAATGTAATACAACATATAATTTGATAGATGAATGGTATAAACAGATTCTTAATAACGCAAACAATTTAGGGCTTGAAGATAAGAATATAACAGAAACATTAGAGAGCATTATAAGTGTCCTAGATAGAAATGGGGAAAGTTATATTCCAAAAGCAGTACTAAATGTTAGTCAAATAGGTTTGTCATATTTAGAGCATTCTGATTTAGTTGTTGTAAATGGGAACAAAATTGGATTTGTTCATCAATCTATCTTGGATTTTTTTATTTCCAAAAAAATGATAAAAGATTTTTATATTAATAATAATATTGAGCAGATAATAGGGGATAAAAGTAAACAGACTCCTGTTAGAAGATATCAAGTGCAGATGTTTCTACAATACTGGTTGGAATATGATTCTTCAGTATTCTTAGATGCAGGGGAAGAAATGTTGAAATCTTCAGAAGTACGATATTATGTAAAGTATGTCTTTTTTGAGTTATTAGGACAGGTATCAGAAACGGATGAGGTAATAGAAGAATATGTTATAAAAAACTGCATGGATTCCACGAAAAGAAATACGTTGATAGATAATGTTATTTTAGGGAGAAAAACTTATGTAGATATATTACTTAAAAATGGAATATTGGAAAAATGGTTTTATGATGACAATCTTAAGGATATAGTGATTAGATTATTAGATTCAATAAGTGTCGACTTAGATGTTAGATATGTAGAATTTATAGAAAAACATGCATTTGTTAATGTTGAGGATGATGAAAGGTTTAAGCAATGTTTTTATCATAATATTGAATCTGAATCTGACGAATTGTTCGAATTAAGATTGAAATTTTATAATAAATATCCTAATTGGATTCAAGAGTTTTATATAAATGTATATAATTTAATGAAACAGTGTCAGATTAGGATGATAATGTTAATAACTTTGTTATTGAAAAACCATATGTCATCATCGGAAAAAATAATTTATAAATATGAAGAAGAGTTTGTGGATGTAACTGATAAAATGTTGGTGCAAAATGGCGAAAAGATACTAGAAGAATTGATTCCATATATTCCATTAGAAGATGATATAAGGATAAAATATAGCAGTTGGAATGGAAATGGTTTATATAATAAGAGCATAGAGAGGGTAGCTGTTGAATTAATTAAAAAGGCAAATGTTGCACTCATTTCAAAAAATCCAGATTTTGTATGGCGTTATTATGAGAGATATATGGGGAAGAATTATTTGGTTTTTAATGAGATAATTTTGCATTTCCTTTCCTATTTACCTGAAAATTATAGTAATAAAGTTATAGAATATATTACTAGAGATTTTGAAAGAAGGATATTTGATTATACAAGTAGTGAGAAGGATCAACTAGTATTAGCCAGAAGAATATTAGAAGTTCACATATCTAGTTGCGATAAATTGAGACGAAATGAGTTCCTTAATGCTTTAATAAAGTATATTCCATCAACAGGAAAAGAGAGGTATAAACAAAGAATTGAGTATAATAGAAGACATAAAGACGAATCTGTATATTGGAGTTTTTATGGGGAATTTCAATATAGCTTGTTAAAGTGTATTCCATATAACCTATTGGATAATTATTGTAGAGAATTGGTAAGTGTCCTAGATAGAAAGTTCAATGGTGTAATATATTTATATAATAAAGAAAATGGACATGCTGGATGGGTGAAGTCACCGGTATGTGGTAAAAAACTAGGGGTGACACAATGGAAACAGATTATAACTAATACCCGAATTGTGAATAGAGAAAACAGGAAGAACATACAGTGGAAAGAAGTTGAGGGGGGATTCATAGAAAGTTCACTAGAACTATACGCTAGAGATTTTCAGGCGGCGGTATCATCTAATATAGTAGATATAATAAATATGGTGCTTTCAGTGAAAAAGGAGAAAATTGATAAAATATATATTAATTCCTTATTCTATGGTGCATCAATGGCTGAAAGTATTAATGATGTTGATGTAACTGTATGGGAGAAACTTTTCTCAAGATTTCCATATTATGAGAATCCAGATATAGCATTTCCGTTTTGTGAGATTATTAGAAAGGTGGAGCTTAATTCGTGGTCAAAAAATACAGTTAGACAGTTGTTCGAAATTGCATCAGATTATGAAAAAATCATAGATACAGCTCAAGAAAGTAGTGAGGAGTTATTATCTAAATCTATAAATTGTGCAAGTGGATATGCAATAAATGCATTAGCAAATTTGTTATCAAAAAATAATTTATTACTTTCCCAAAGTAAGGATTTAATAGATAGAATGATTAAAGATAATAATAAAATTGTGCAGTTTTCGTGCTTTCCGTTATTGTACCAAATAAATTATTTCGATAGACAGTGGGCAGAAGAAAGGATGATTAATTTATTTAAATTAGATATTCGAATGGTTGGAGTAATGTATTCAAGAAATTATCTTCTTCAAATGTATAACGAATATCCACAAGATGTACTTCAAATTATAAACACTTGTTTTATGTCTCAAGATAAAAGATTAATTGAAATTGGTGGATATGCTATAGGTGAGCTTTATATTACAAAAGATGAATTTAAAGATACTATAATTAATATCAAAATGATGAACAAAAATCAAAAAAATGCAATCGTTCATATGGCAGTATGTTATTTAAATGTGCCGGAATATAGAAACAAAAGTAAAGAAATCATTTTGAGATATATAAGGTTTAGTGATCAGATTAGTTATCCTATGTGGAATATATTTAGAGATAATATGCTTGATTTAGAGTCTGATTCAGAATTTTTGATAGAAATAATGAAATCTAATGTTAGTGAATTGTTGTTAAATTCATTTATTACTTATTTAGATAGCTCGATAGGTTCTTTGAAAGCTTATGGGGAAATAATAATTACTTTATGTCAGAATTGTTTAAATAGAGTAGATGGTAATAAAGATGTATCTTATGGTATAGTTGGGCATGTTTCAAGATTAGTGCTTGCTTTATATGATGAAACGGTCGGCTGTAAATCAGAAACATATAAAAAAATCGCAGAAAAGTGTCTGGATTTATGGGATATAATGTTTGAAAAACAAATAGGATATACTAGAGCATTGAGTTTACAACTGATGGATAGGTAGAAGAAAAAGCATAATTGTATAATAGACAAGAAAGAGAATTGTATGGGATTATTCGAAATACTAAAAGGCGAGCAGCCAGGCATAATAACCTCACTCCTGCATTACAGAAATGTAGGGCAGTACGGTGAGTATTTAACAGAATATGCACTTACACATGACAACATAGCTGGTGATCTTGTTGTCCTCAAGAATGTTTATGTCCCGACAGGTAACAAGACTACGGAAATAGATATGCTGATGATACATGAGAAGGGCATATTTGTAATTGAAAGTAAGAATTATAGTGGATGGATATTTGGCGATTACAATCAGCTGAACTGGACACAGAGCTTTCCGAATGGAGAGAAGCATAAGTTTTATAATCCAATAAAGCAGAACAGGACACATATAAAGGCGTTGGCAGAATATCTGGGAAAGCCAGTGTCAGAATTTATGTCGTACATAGTATTTTCTGAGAGGTGTACATTGAAGAAAGTACCGCCAGATACATCGGATGTTATAATAGTGCGTAGACCACATATGCTTAATAGATTACGATCTCAGCTTAACGGTATGCCAGTTAAGTATACTCATGATGAGATAGTGGCGATGAAGGACAAACTGACAAATCTGACCAATAAGAGCACCGCTGAAAAGAAACAGCATATTGAAAATATCAAGACAAAGTGTCCGTTTTGTGGTAGTGAACTTGTGAAAAGAAATGGTAAATATGGCATATTCTGGGGATGTAGTGCATATCCGAAGTGCAAATTCACAAGACCAATAGATAAATAACACCGAGAATGTGGCACCGGAAATGATCAATTCAGCTAATCACGTGGATCTTTCGCGATAGGAACTTTAAATATGTAAGGAAAGTCAGCCTATATGGAACACATACATATTGTAAAAACAGGAGTAACGAAGTTAGATGTTGATTGCGTGGTCAAAAATTTACATATAGTGCAAAGTATTGATTGACATATATGTAATTATAAAAGTAGAATATATTGTGAGTTTTGATACGATATACGAATGGTAAAACTCATTATAATTTCTACTTTTGTAGATAACATAAATGTAAAAAGATGACGCGATATATCGCGTTTTTCTTTTTATACAAAAAAATAGTAAATTACATTTATGTTTAAAACTTGATTTTGATTACAATATGTGTTAATATCTAACCAAGAGATAAAAAACAATTTTAGGAAAGCGAGGTAGAAACTATGAATAACAATACGAATAATTCGTTTGAACCATTCATTGGAGGCAACTCAGTGAGTAAAACTTTACGCAATGAACTTAGAGTGGGAAGTGAGTACACCGGGAAACATATAAAAGAGTGTGCAATCATCGCAGAAGATGCGGTTAAGGCCGAAAACCAGTATATCGTAAAGGAAATGATGGACGATTTTTACCGTGATTTCATTAATCGAAAGCTAGATGCTTTACAGGGGATAAATTGGGAACAACTATTCGATATAATGAAGAAGGCTAAGCTGGATAAGAGTAATAAGGTTTCAAAGGAATTGGATAAAATACAGGAGTCTACCCGTAAAGAAATAGTGAAGATCTTCTCTTCGGATCCTATATACAAGGATATGCTAAAAGCAGATATGATAAGTAAGATCTTGCCAGAGTATATTGTTGATAAATATGGCGATGCAGCTTCGAGAATAGAGGCTGTAAAAGTGTTTTATGGATTTTCGGGTTATTTTATTGACTTTTGGGCCAGTCGAAAAAACGTTTTTTCTGACAAGAATATTGCATCAGCAATTCCTCACAGGATTGTCAATGTTAATGCTAGAATTCACCTAGATAATATAACTGCTTTTAATCGAATTGCAGAGATTGCTGGTGATGAGGTAGCAGGAATTGCGGAAGATGCTTGTGCTTACTTGCAGAATATGTCACTGGAGGATGTATTCACAGGAGCTTGTTACGGTGAGTTTATATGTCAGAAGGATATTGATCGGTATAACAATATATGTGGCGTCATCAATCAACATATGAATCAATATTGCCAGAACAAAAAGATATCCAGATCAAAGTTCAAAATGGAGAGATTACACAAACAGATTTTGTGTCGATCGGAATCGGGGTTCGAGATTCCCATTGGGTTCCAGACTGATGGGGAGGTTATAGATGCGATCAATTCTTTTAGTACTATTCTCGAAGAAAAAGATATTTTGGATCGACTTAGAACTTTAAGTCAGGAGGTTACGGGATATGATATGGAAAGAATATATGTATCCTCTAAAGCTTTTGAAAGCGTATCTAAATACATAGATCATAAGTGGGATGTGATTGCCTCAAGTATGTATAATTATTTTTCTGGCGCTGTTCGCGGTAAAGATGACAAAAAAGATGCAAAGATACAAACAGAAATTAAAAAAATAAAGAGTTGTAGTCTGCTTGATTTGAAGAAACTTGTGGATATGTATTATAAAATGGATGGAATGTGTCTGGAACATGAGGCAACGGAGTATGTTGCAGGAATAACAGAGATATTAGTTGATTTTAATTATAAAACCTTTGACATGGATGATTCAGTCAAGATGATTCAGAATGAGCATATGATAAATGAGATAAAGGAGTATCTTGATACTTACATGAGTATCTATCATTGGGCCAAGGATTTTATGATTGACGAGTTGGTTGATAGGGATATGGAGTTCTATTCGGAGCTTGATGAGATATATTACGATTTGTCTGATATAGTACCTCTTTATAATAAAGTGAGGAATTACGTTACGCAGAAACCATATAGTCAGGATAAGATAAAGCTAAATTTCGGCTCCCCAACTCTTGCAAATGGATGGTCAAAGTCGAAGGAGTTTGACAACAATGTCGTTGTTCTCTTGCGCGATGAAAAGATCTACCTGGCAATTTTAAATGTTGGCAATAAACCTTCAAAAGATATTATGGCAGGAGAGGACAGGCGTAGAAGTGATACAGACTATAAGAAGATGAATTATTATCTGCTCCCAGGAGCAAGTAAGACATTGCCACATGTATTCATTAGCTCAAACGCTTGGAAAAAATCGCATGGAATACCAGATGAAATAATGTATGGATATAACCAGAATAAACATCTAAAATCATCGCCGAATTTTGATTTGGAGTTTTGTCGTAAACTGATTGACTATTATAAAGAATGCATTGATTCCTATCCAAACTACCAGATCTTTAATTTTAAATTTGCTGCTACAGAAACCTACAATGATATATCAGAGTTTTACAAGGATGTAGAGAGACAGGGATATAAGATAGAATGGTCCTATATTAGCGAAGATGATATTAACCAGATGGACCGAGATGGTCAGATATATTTATTTCAGATATACAATAAAGACTTCGCTCCGAATAGTAAGGGAATGCAGAATCTACATACACTGTATCTGAAGAATATATTCAGTGAGGAGAATCTTAGTGACGTTGTCATAAAGCTCAATGGTGAGGCCGAATTGTTCTTCCGAAAGTCAAGTATTCAGCATAAAAGAGGTCATAAGAAGGGCTCGGTACTAGTCAATAAAACATACAAAACAACAGAAAAAACTGAGAATGGTCAAGGTGAAATTGAGGTCATTGAGTCTGTGCCTGATCAATGTTACCTAGAACTGGTAAAGTATTGGTCAGAGGGTGGTGTAGGACAGCTCTCGGAGGAAGCCTCCAAGTATAAGGATAAAGTATCACACTACGCAGCCACCATGGATATAGTTAAGGATCGTAGATATACAGAAGATAAGTTTTTTATTCATATGCCTATTACGATCAATTTCAAAGCTGATAACAGGAATAACGTGAATGAAAAAGTCTTAAAATTCATAGCAGAAAATGATGATCTTCATGTGATCGGAATAGATAGGGGAGAGAGAAATCTTCTATATGTATCGGTGATTGATAGTAGGGGCAGAATTGTTGAGCAGAAGTCATTTAATATAGTTGAAAATTACGAATCATCTAAAAATGTAATTAGACGACATGATTACAAGGGTAAACTTGTGAATAAGGAACACTATAGAAATGAAGCTAGAAAGAGTTGGAAGGAAATAGGAAAGATAAAGGAGATAAAAGAGGGTTATCTGTCACAGGTTATCCATGAGATATCGAAGCTCGTATTGAAGTATAATGCTATCATAGTTATGGAGGATCTGAATTATGGATTTAAGAGAGGTCGTTTCAAAGTTGAACGTCAGGTTTACCAGAAGTTTGAGACTATGTTGATAAATAAGCTGGCATATTTGGTAGATAAGAGCCGTGCAGTAGATGAACCTGGAGGATTGCTCAAGGGTTATCAGCTCACTTATGTACCTGATAATTTGGGCGAGCTGGGCAGCCAGTGTGGCATTATCTTTTATGTTCCGGCAGCGTATACGTCAAAGATAGACCCTGTGACGGGATTTGTGGATGTGTTTGACTTCAAGGCTTATTCCAATGCTGAAGCCAGACTTGACTTTATCAATAAGCTTGATTGTATAAGGTATGATGCATCTAGGAATAAGTTTGAGATTGCATTTGATTATGGCAATTTTAGGACTCACCATACAACTCTTGCAAAAACTAGCTGGACTATATTTATTCATGGTGATCGAATCAAAAAGGAACGTGGATCTTATGGCTGGAAAGACGAGATTATAGATATTGAAGCAAGAATAAGGAAACTGTTTGAAGATACGGATATAGAATATGCAGATGGTCATAACTTGATTGGGGATATCAATGAGTTGGAATCTCCTATACAGAAAAAGTTTGTAGGTGAATTGTTTGATATTATTAGATTTACAGTTCAGCTTCGTAACAGTAAGTCTGAAAAGTATGATGGGACAGAAAAAGAGTATGATAAAATCATATCTCCGGTTATGGATGAAGAAGGAGTATTCTTCACTACTGATAGTTATATTCGTGCAGATGGAACAGAGCTTCCTAAGGATGCTGATGCAAATGGAGCGTATTGCATTGCTCTAAAGGGCTTATATGATGTGTTGGCAGTAAAGAAATACTGGAAGGAAGGCGAGAAGTTCGATAGGAAACTGTTAGCAATCACTAATTACAATTGGTTTGATTTTATACAGAACAGAAGGTTCTAGTGAATGGATGATATAATATTGATATCGAATCTTAATGATTTTATATTTTGTCCTGTGTCAATATATTTTCATGGGCTTTATGGAGGGGCTGATGTACTTACGTTTCAAACAAAGTCACAGCTAAATGGAACTAAAGCTCATGAATCTGTTGATATGGGGAAATACTCAACAAGAAAAGATATTGTCACAGGTTTGGATGTGTACTCGGATAAATATCGTTTGGTTGGAAGAATAGATATGTATGATTCGAGAAAAAAGATGCTTGTGGAGAGGAAGAAGCATGTTAGCAGAATCTATGATGGATATATATTTCAGTTGTACGGACAGTATTATTCAATGATAGATATGGGATATGCTGTGGATTCATTACGAATCCACAGCATAGATGATAATAAAAATTATAATATTGATCTACCTGAAAATGATAAAGATATGAAGAATAGGTTTGAACAGTTGATTTCGGATATGAGAGCTTTTGATATGGATAAGTTTGTACAAGAAAATTCTCAGAAATGTGCAAATTGTATATATGAAGATGCATGCGATAGGTCGGCGAGTAGAGGTGACTGAAAGTGCTGAATGCAAATGACTTTAGTAAGAAACAAATTATTTTTTTGATTCCCAAGGATGGGGATAAACTTACATTTTCCAATGATAATATTGTGGTAAAGGATAAAAATGGCAAGATAAAATATCAGTCCACTTGTTACAGACTATTCATGCTTTGCATAGTTGGAAATGTATCTATAACTAGTGGGCTTATACAGCGAAGTAAGAAATTCGGATTTTCAATATGCCTAATGACTACAAGCTTTAAGGTTTATGAAGTTATGGGAGCCAGAATGGAGGGCAATACGCTGTTAAGAACACATCAATATAAGTATAACGGCAAGGAAATAGGTACGATGATTGAAAAGAACAAGATAGCAAATCAGTCTGTGGCCTTAAAGAAGATAAGAAATAGGAATGATTATCTAAATGAAGGAATATCAATATTGGATAATCTTGCCAATTCCTTGGATAGTGATATGGATTATTTGTGTGTTATGGGAATAGAGGGAAATGCTGCAAAAATATATTTCCCAAGAATGTTTGATAATGTATCCTGGAATGGCAGAAAACCTCGTATAAAGAGTGATTACTTAAATGTTACACTAGATATTGGATATACTATGCTTTTTAATATCGTAGATGCGATGCTTCAGGTATATGGATTTGACACATATTATGGAGTTTTTCATAGGTGCTTTTATATGAGAAAATCACTGGTATGTGATTTAATGGAACCAATGAGACCAATCGTGGATTATGCAATAAGAAAGGCGATAAATCTAGGTCAATGTAAAATGGATGATTTTGAATTGTATGGTACCAGATGGTGTTTGAAAATGAAAAACAATGCGTCGTATATACAGTTTATCATGGCGGCAATACTTGATTATAAGGATGATATCTTCTTATATATACAAAGGTACTATAGATTTTTTATGAAAAGGAAAAGTGTGGAACAATTACCGACTTTTGAATTACATTAGAAGTGAAATGTTCAACAGGGGAGGCGTATATATGATCGTTGTGAGTTATGATATATCAGATGATAAATTGAGAACAAAATTTTCCAAATATTTATCTAGGTTTGGACATAGATTACAATATTCAGTATTTGAAATTGATAACAGTCAGCGTATAATAGATAACATAGTTACTGATATAACTAATAGATTTGAAAAAAACTTCACACAAGAGGACAGTGTCATTATATTTAAGATGTCATCGAGTTGTGAGGTGTTAAGATTTGGTTATGCCAAGAATGACGAGAAGAATTTTATAGTTATTCAGTAATGCAAACCTCAGTCTTTCTGAGGAAAAATTAAGGGGTTACTCAACAGATATGAACATAACAAACAAAAAAAGAATGTATATAGTGGTTATAAAACAAAAAAATTGTGCACAAACACCAATTTGGAGTTGAGTAACCTTAAATAATTTCTACTGTTGTAGATCCCAACTTTGAATTGCACAATTTCATAGTTGAGTAACCTTAAATAATTTCTACTGTTGTAGATATGAACACCTCTTTTGTAACCATGATAGTTGAGTAACCTTAAATAATTTCTACTGTTGTAGATTTGCATTCATGCCCTGTGCAAGCTGGGTTGAGTAACCTTAAATAATTTCTACTGTTGTAGATAAAGCACTGGAAAAGCCCGGTATGAAGTTGAGTAACCTTAAATAATTTCTACTGTTGTAGATAACGTAGGTCACAAGGTGTTCCGTTAGGTTGAGTAACCTTAAATAATTTCTACTGTTGTAGATTGCCAAGATTGAAGCCCGGTCGAGAAAGTTGAGTAACCTTAAATAATTTCTACTGTTGTAGATGATCATCTGTTGACATTCTGTTAATCTCGGGTTGAGTAACCTTAAATAATTTCTACTGTTGTAGATTCTAAGGATATAGATAAGCTACCAACGTTGAGTAACCTTAAATAATTTCTACTGTTGTAGATACTAACAACTTCATGTACTTCGTCCAAGTTGAGTAACCTTAAATAATTTCTACTATTGTAGATGCGTTTGCGACACGTCTAGCTGTTAGTGTTGAGTAATCTTATGTAGATAGAGTAATGTAAATTTATAGAATAATGACATTATTTGTTAACCGCAGCACTTACCACTGTAGGATATATTGACGTGATAAAGTACAAAAAAACAATGATGATGTATGATGTGAGAAAGCGATATGAATGACAATACAAATACTTTAAAATCCGCCATCTACGGTCTTGCCGTAGGTGATGCGTTGGGCGTTCCGTATGAATTTAAATTCAGGGGCGCATTTGAATGTACAGATATGATAGGCTACGGTACGCACAATCAGCCGGAGGGAACCTGGTCGGATGATACCAGTATGGCGCTTGCCACTTGCGCCAGTATCAAAGCGTGTGGCAGAGTTGACGTGGATGATATCAGAGACAGATTCCGCAGATGGCTAAAAGAAGGAGCATATACACTGTTTGGAGAAGTGTTTGACTGTGGAAATACGTGCGCTGCGGCTATCAGATCTGGAAGAGGTTGTGATGACGAGTGGTCCAATGGTAATGGTTCACTTATGAGGATCATTCCGTTGGCATTTGTTGAAGGGATAACGGACGCGGAGATAGAGGCTGTGTCAGCTATAACACATGCACACAGCTTGTCGAAGCTTGCCTGTGTGTGTTATGTTAGGATTGCCATTGATCTTGTAAATGGTGTGCCGCTTGCAGAGTCGATAAAGAGACATGTGCCGGGCAATTCAAAGTTGTCGGGAGCTATCGGTATTGAAAATGTATTGAGAAGTGATGGCATGGGATCTTCAGGCTATGTGGTTGATACGTTTGTGGCGGCTATGTGCTGCCTGCTTACGACGGATAACTACAGGGATTGTGTGCTCAAGGCGGTGAATCTGGGCAGCGATACAGATACTACGGCAGCGGTAGCCGGGGGACTTGCGGGAATCATGTATGGACTTGAAGGTATACCAGATGAGTGGTTGTCAAAGATGAAGTCAATGGACATGATAGATCAAGAATTGTTTTCTTCGCTCCAATAATTGTAATCCCACGTCTCTGAGGATATAGCATCATTGAAAAGCCTCATAAAAACAGATATAATGATTAACAACGGCCCATCACATCAAACAAAGAGTTGTGACGGGCTTTATCTTTAAATGATAAAGGAGATACATAGAAAATGGCAGATTTTAAATACGAAATAGTGGAGCACATAGGAGTAATCTCGGAAAGTGCAAAGGGATGGACTAAGGAACTTAATAAGATATCGTGGAACGGTGGCACACCAAAGTATGATATCAGAGAGTGGGCACCGGAGCATGAGAAGATGGGTAAGGGTGTGACACTTACAGAAGAGGAGGCGTCTAAATTAAAGTCGTTGCTGTAGAGACAGCACGAGAAAGGACTAGGTCAATGAAGATATTTGTTGATGCTGACGCGTGTCCGGTGGTTGATATAGTTGAAGACATAGCAACAAAATACAACATCCCGGTAACGCTTTTATGCGATACGAACCATGTCCTCACATCTGATTACAGCGAGGTTATCGTTGTCGGTGCCGGAGCGGATGCTGTGGATTACAAGCTGATAAGCATTTGTCATAGAGGTGATATAGTTGTTACTCAGGATTATGGCGTGGCTGCGATGGCACTGGGAAAAGGTTCATTTGCGATACACCAATCGGGAAAGTGGTATACAAATGAGAATATCGATCAGATGCTTATGGAGAGACATTTGAATAAAAAGGCAAGAAGGGCATCGAGCAGGAATCATATCAAAGGGCCGAGGAAGAGGACAGAAGAGGATGACCAGAGATTTGCGGAGTCTTTTGAGAAGCTGCTGCGAAAGGCAAATAATCTGTAGATACATATGAAGGTGTTGAAGGATTCGAACCCTCACCACCAATGAACCGGAAGAGGTCAGATTTTAATGGATGATAAAAATACAAACAGAACAATAGAATACTACAATACACATGCTGACAGATATTCCGAGGTAACCAGAAATGCTGACATGTCGGACATTTACAAGCGCTTTGAGGAACATCTCAAGCCGGGCAGCAGGATCCTTGATCTTGGCTGCGGCAGTGGTCGTGACAGCAAATATTTTCTGGACAAGGGATACAAGGTTGTATCTCTGGATGCGTCTGAGGCTATGTGCAGGAAAACTCAGGAGCTGACGGGAAAAGCGGCTGTGCATATGCGCATTGAGGACATGAACTATGAGAATGAATTTGACGCTGTGTGGGCATGTGCTTCGCTGCTCCATGTTGCCAAGAGCGATATGCACAAGATCCTTGAGAAGGCTATGAAGGCGCTCAGGGTCGGCGGGGTATTGTATGCTTCGTGGAAGTACGGCAAGAGTGAACGGACGCGGGATGATGGAAGGACATTTGCCAATTATACTGAGGCCCGGGTTTGCGATATGGTGGCGTTGGTTTCGGGCGCATCGCTTGAGGATGTATGGACGAGTCAGGACGTCAGGCTTGACAGGATAGGTCAGGGACATTTGTGGGTAAATGTTCTGGTGAAGAAGACCAGAGTTGTCATAACTGAGAAGGAATTTCTGAACATTTTCTGGAAGCAATACCAGATCATTGAGAAGGATGTCAGGATCAGTTCGGAGTATGTGGACATTCACAAGAGCAACTTCCCGACATTTTCAAGCAGATACATAAATATGTTTCTGAACATCTGCAGCAATATTGATTCTCTGATTGAGATATATTGCAAGATGGTAGAGGAGGACGATTACAGGAAGAAGTACAATATACATGACAGGCTTACTCCTGTGCTTAGGAAATTCCCGGCTATCAGGCTTGACGCAGTTAGGACGATAGACACATTTGAGGATATCGAGTTGAAGCCGTTCAGCGCATTTGTGGATGGCAGGATCGCGGATTGGTGGAATGACTATAACCTGGTAAAACATGCCAGAAGCGAGAAGAATGAGAAGACAGGAAAGTACAATTTCCAGAGCGCAAATCAGAAGAATGTGCTGACGGCGATGGCAGCGTATTTTATCGTGTGCAACCGTATATATGAGGAGATATGCGAGATCTCGGCAACGCCGAAGAGGCTTCTCAAGTCAAAAATATTCCTGTATGCGAAGAATGGTGAGTAGATAAGGAAAGGTAATAGACCATGGTAAAACAGATAGTGAGAGACCAGATGTTTCTCAGCCAGAAGTCATCTCCGATGACTCCTATGGATGCGGGGATCATTGCAGATATGCAGGACACATTAGCGGCAAATCAGGCGAGGTGCGTCGGCATGGCGGGCAACATGATCGGGTATAAGAAGAGGATAATCATCGTCAGCATGGGATTTGCCAATGTTGTCATGCTGAATCCGGTTCTTCTGTCAAAGTCGGGGGCTTACGAGACAGAGGAGGGATGTCTGTCTCTGGACGGCACGAGAAAGGTGACAAGGTATAGAGACATAGAGGTAGAGTTTCAGGATGCATCATTTGCAAAAAAGCGTATGAAGTTCAACGGATATATAGCCCAGATAGTGCTCCATGAGATGGATCACCTTGAGGGGCGAATAATTTAGGAGAGTTTATGGAATCAAAAGATGGAGCATGGATCATGTATGGAGTTTCGGAGGATGATCCGGAGTGCCTGCATACGGTGGACGAACTTATCGGATATATAGAGGAAGTGGGATTTCTTCCTCTTTTCCGCAATGAGATACCTGGATTTTCGGTGGAAGAGCGAACCACGGAGAAGTATTGGTGGAGTGAAGACCCGCAGAGGGATCCTTGGGTGTGGCGTGAGATCATAGCCAGAAGAGGCGATATCGCATACGGCAAATTTTTCCACAATAAGGCGGGATTTATCTCAAAGAAATGGTTCCCGTATTTTGCAAATTATAGAAGAGCTGGATATGATTTCGATGCCAGATGGGATGATGAGCTTGCATCATTCAGGCAGAAGAAGATCATGGATCTGTTCATGGATGACCGGATAGACGAGGAGAGCGATGCGGAATTTGCAGCAGAAAAGCTGGATAGTATGTACAATACAGAACTTTTTTCATTCGATATAAAGAAGCTTGCCGGATTTGGCAAGGGCGGAGAGAAAGGCTTTGAGGGTACGATGACACAGCTCCAGATGCAGACATACCTGTGCGCATGTGACTTCAGAAAACGGTTGAACAAGAAGGGCGCGGAATACGGATGGAATGTGGCTGTGTATTCCATGCCGGAGAAGCTGTGGGGATATGACCACGTGACGTCCGCATATGGTGAGAGCCCTGAGGAATCGTGGGAGAGGATAGTGAAGCATATGGATGATATCTACCCGATTGCCACAGAGAAACAGATAAAGAAAGTCTTAAAGTAGAGACGGTATACAGAAAACTCTAATTCAAAAGTTTACATCAAAAGTTTACACATAACATTACATATATCTTTACATATGTGTTTACATATGTTATGTTTATATGCAAGTCAGGTTATAAAGAATAATATGATGCCTACTTGAAGAGGAGAAATGATGAACACTGTATATGATGTTATTATTGTTGGAACTGGCGCTGCAGGCTTGTTCTGTGCGTTGAATTTTCCAGAGACAAAAAAGGTCTGTATTATCACAAAAAGGCGGGCTGATGAGTCCGATTCTTTTTTGGCCCAGGGTGGCATATGTATGCTGCGGGGTGAGGAAGACTACGAAGATTACTTTGAAGACACCATGAGAGCCGGTCATTATGAGAACAATAAAAAGACAGTCGATCTGATGATCAGATCATCGAATCTTGTTATCAGAGAATTGATAAGGCTTGGAGTTAGATTTGAGAGAGATGAGAGCGGAAAGCTTGCCTTCACCAAGGAGGGAGCTCACAGCCAGCCAAGAATATTGTTCCACGAGGACATTACCGGCAAAGAGATTACATCCACTTTGCTGGAGTGTGCAAAGAAAAAATCCAATATCGAGATATATGAGTATACGACTATGCTCGACATCGTCTGCAATGACAATGCCTGTGGTGGCGTGGTTATAGCTGATGAGGCGAAGAATATAAGCATACTTAGATCCAACAACGTTGTATTGGCGTGTGGTGGAATCGGAGGTATATATAAGAACTCAACGAATTTTGCCCATATAACAGGTGATGCCATAGCAATTGCCTTAAAACATGGTGTAGAGGTAGAGAATCTGAATTATGTGCAGATCCACCCGACAACACTGTTTAGCCGGAATAAGGGAAGAAGGTTTCTGATATCTGAATCTGTGAGAGGCGAAGGCGCATGGCTTCTTAACAAGGCGGGAGAAAGGTTTACAGATGAACTGCAGCCTCGTGATGTAGTCAGCCATGAAATATGGAAACAGATGGAGATAGATGGAACGGAGCATGTGTGGGAAGATCTGAGACCGCTTGGAAGAGATGTGATCTTGCAACATTTTCCACATATATACAAGCAGTGCAAGGATGAGGGGTATGATGTGCTTGTTGAACCGATACCGGTTGTGCCGGCTCAGCATTACCACATGGGCGGAGTGAAGGCAGATCTCGCCGGAAGGACATCCATGGAAGGATTGTATGCGGTAGGAGAAGCTGGATGTAATGGAGTGCATGGCAGAAACAGACTGGCAAGCAATTCGTTACTTGAGTCGCTTGTATTTGCACAGAGGGCAGCAGATGATATCATGTTCAGCAGAGAGCACAGAGGCTGTGGAGAAGACAACATAGATCTGTCTGAATATGAAGATATAGATGGTTTGTTTAGAGAATATAAGAATATAGTTTTGACAGAAACGGAAAGAAGAGGCTGAGAATGAATCAGATAACAATGAAATTGAATGCGGACAAGCTTATAATGATGGCTTTACAGGAGGATATCACAAGTGAGGATGTATCCACAAATGCGGTGATGCCAAAGGCACAGAAAGGAAAAGTAGACCTAATATGCAAGCAGGATGGAATCATTGCAGGACTTGATGTATATGCAAGAGTATTTACCCTCTTAGATGACAGCA
Organism: Coprococcus aceti; assembly: GCF_025567285.1. NCBI lineage: Bacteria > Bacillati > Bacillota > Clostridia > Lachnospirales > Lachnospiraceae > Coprococcus > Coprococcus aceti. The sequence continues at coordinate 72,646 of NZ_JAOQJT010000009.1, read as the reverse complement.
CTGAGGTTGAGTTCTTCTGCAAAGATGGCGATGAGGTGAAGGTTGGACAGCTTATGGGAATTGTGACTGGTGATATCAGGGTTCTTCTCTCTGGCGAGAGGGTTGCGCTTAATTATCTCCAGCGTATGAGTGGTATAGCTACGTATACCCATGAGGTTGCAGAACTTCTTAAAGGAAGCAAGACTACTCTGCTGGATACCAGAAAGACCACACCTAATTGCCGTATATTTGAGAAGTATGCAGTCAGAGTCGGCGGAGGCAGCAATCACAGATACAATTTGTCGGATGGAGTATTGCTTAAGGATAATCATATAGGCGCTGCGGGAAGTATAACCAATGCAGTGAGAATGGCAAAGGAGTATGCACCATTTGTCCGCAAGATAGAGGTTGAAGTTGAGACACTGGATCAGGTAAAAGAGGCTGTTGAAGCGGGAGCCGATATCATTATGCTTGACAATATGACAACGGATCAGATGAGGGCTGCGATTGATTTGATCGATGGACGTGCGGAGACAGAATGTTCAGGCAATGTTACAAAAGAGAACATAGAGAGCCTGATATCATTGGGAGTGGATTATATATCAAGCGGTGCGCTTACACACAGCTCACCTATAATGGATATATCGATGAAAAATCTTCATGCGGAGGGATAAAGTGAAGGCAAAAGAGAGAAGGGAAAGGATACTTGACATTGTGAAGAATTCAGATGTCCCTGTTCCGGCAAATAAGCTTGCGTCAGAATTTGAAGTCAGCAGACAGATAATAGTGCAGGATATTGCAGTGATCAGGGCGGCTGATGATGGCATAATTGCAACTAACAGGGGTTATATATACAAGAATGAATCAAAATGTCAGAGAGAGTTTAAAGTAAAACACGGTTATGACAGGACTGAGGAAGAACTCACGATCATAGTTGATTATGGCGGTGTTGTAAAGAATGTAAGTATAAGTCATACGGTGTACAATCGTGTTACTGCAAAGATGAATATTGCTTCCAGATACGACGTGGCAAAATTTATGAAAAAATTGGAAAACAGCCAGTCGTCCCTGCTTGGAAATGCTACGAACGGATATCATTACCATCTGATAGAGGCTCCAAGTGAAGAGATCCTGGACAACATAGAGCAGAAGCTCGATGAGACAGGCTTCCTTGTTCCGTGGCAGGAGTGGGAGAAATAATACAAAATGATTTGGAGAGAATAAAATGACGATAAAAGAGATACAGGAAGAGATAATCAGACTGAAGAAAGAGAAAGATTTCTGCATACTGGCACATGCTTATCAGGGACATGAGATTCTTGAAGTTGCAGATTATATGGGAGATTCATATGGACTTAGCGTAGAGGCGAGCAAGGATTCCCGCAAAAATATAATAATGTGTGGTGTGCGTTTTATGGCGGAGACATGTAAGATATTGTCCCCTGATAAGAATGTGTACCTGCCTAATCCTGAAGCCGGATGTCCGATGGCTGAGCAGATGAACCTTGAAACGCTGGATGAGATGAAGAAGAAGTATCCGGGATATGCGGTTGTCGCCTATATAAATACGACATCTGAATTGAAAACTGCCTGTGATGTATGTGTGACATCCTCATCAGCAGTGCAGATCTGCAGCAAGCTTGATAATGACAAGATTCTTTTTATTCCAGATCCGAATCTTGGAAACTATGTTCAAAAGCAGATGCCGGAAAAGGAATTTGCATTTTTTAACGGCGGATGTCCTAGACATCTTGCGGTTACCCTAGATGATGCTTTGAAGGCAAAAGAGTTACATCCACATGCGGAACTTCTTGTCCATCCTGAGTGCAGGCCGGATGTAGTTGCAGAGGCTGATTATGTAGGTTCAACCACAGGAATTATGGCATATGCCAGAAAGTCAGAGAAAAAAGAATTTATCATCGGTACAGAGCACAGTATTGTGGAGCATCTTCAGTATGAGTGCCCTGACAAAATGTTCTATCCAATTTCTTCAAAGCTGATGTGCCATAATATGAAGCTTACTACCCTGGTTGACATATTGAATGTATTAAAGGGCACAGGTGGCGAAGAGATAGTCCTTTCTGATGAGGTGATGGAGGGAGCTTCCCGCTGCATCAACAGAATGATCGCGCTTGGATAACGAGGTGTGGATTATTATCCAGAGCAGTGGGACATATCCATGATCGATGAGGATATGGACAATATCGTAGAGCTTGGATGCAATGTCATCCGTATAGCGGAGTTTGCATGGCATATCATGGAGAAGACGGAGGGGCAGTATGACTTTTCGTTCTTCGATCATGTCATCAGCAAGGCAAAGGAGAAGGGGCTTCATGTGATACTTGGAACCCCGACAGCGACTATTGCTTAATTATATAAAATACGGTTGCTTATTAGTTCATTAAGCGACCGTATTTTTTTGTACCTGTGTTATAATGTTATAAAAGTGTATAATATTATTTGCAAATTATGATCAGCCAGACTGGCTGGAGTATAGGAGGACATGATGGGTATTGTTGAATTAAAAAATGATAAGATCGCTATAAAGGTGAATACTCACGGCGCTGAGCTTGTGAGCCTGAAGAGTATCGAGACAGACAGAGAATACATGTGGTGCGGTGATGCTGAGTATTGGGGAAGAGTTTCTCCTGTGCTGTTTCCATTTGTGGGAAAGCTTGAAGGACAGCGTTACAGACATAACGGGGTGGTTTATGAGAATATACCTCAGCACGGATTTGCAAGGGACAGCGAGTTTGTAGTGGGTGGCCAGACTGGTGATACACTGCTGTTTGTGCTTGAGAAGAATGATACATGGCAGAAGAGCTATCCGTTTGATTTCAGTCTTTGTATAGGATACAGACTTGAAGGTTCATCTGTACATGTTATGTGGACCGTTGTGAATGAGGGAACTGACACGATTCATTTTTCTATCGGTGCCCATCCTGCATTTGCATGTGAGGGAGGCATCGGCGGTTATTCTCTGGATATGCACACAGGTAAGAACGAGATTGAATGTGGTCTTTTGACAGCAAATGGAGTTCTTGGAGATAGAACAGTTACGCACAGACTGACAGATGGAGTCTTAAAGCTGCGTGATGAGATGTTTGATGAGGATGCCCTGATCATGGATGGTAAGGGTATAAATACGATTACATTAAGGAACTCATCTGATGCGCCGGTTTTGCAGTTGAGATTTGATGTGCCGCAGATAGGCATATGGTCTCCTGCAAAGAAACATGCGCCATTTGTCTGCATAGAGCCTTGGTTTGGCAGGTGTGACCGCGAGGGATATGACGGAGATCTGGCGGACCGTGAGTATTCAAACAGTCTTGAGGCTGGCCATTCGTTCAGCAAGGAGTATGTCATCGACATACTATAATGGAAAACATATCATGTGTCAGATTAAGATATAGCAGAATATAATTTGTAAGCAGGGCGGGACATCCCATTGGTGAGATGTTCCGCCCTGCTTGTTATGTTTCATATACATTAATGTAAAACCTATGTAAAAGGTGCCTGACTCCATTGTTGTTCCTTTTTGTAGAGTGCTGAAAATACTACTTGACATATAATACTATGTGACGTATAGTATACTGCGTAAGGAGGTATAGCGATGGATATACAATTGAAGAGAGGGATGCTCGATGTGTGTGTGCTTGCGGCCATCAAGGACGAGGATTCCTATGGATATCAGATCATCAAAGATATGAAGCCGTATGTGACGATATCAGAGTCCACACTCTATCCTATCCTCAGAAGACTTGAGGCGGGGTCGCTGCTCACGGTTCATTCCGTGGAGCACAACGGAAGACTCAGAAAGTATTATCATATTACGGATGCCGGAAGAGCCAGGATAGAAGAGTTCAAGGAAGAGTGGAAGGAACTGGAATCCATATACAGATTTATTGTGAAGGAGGAAGTCAGAGATGAACAAACAGGAATATCTTGAGTCGATAAGAAGCAGGATCAGTGCGATGCCGGCTGATGATGTGAACAGGTTTATGGATTACTATAGCGAGATGATAGATGACCGCGTGGAGGATGGCCTTTCCGAGGAGGAGGCTGTGGCAGATATGGGATCACCTGATGCAGCAGTGGAGCAGATACTTGAAGATATGCCGCTTACAAAGCTTGTGAAGGAGAAGATCAAGCCAAAGCACGAGCTCAAGGCATGGGAGGTCGTACTCATAGTACTTGGTTCTCCGGTGTGGATACCACTTCTCATTACAGCGGCGGTATTGTTGCTCACACTGTGGATAGTTGCATTTGCACTTCTTATATCATTCTATGCGGTGGTGCTCAGCTTTGTGGTTGCGGGAATAGGCGGATTGATATGTACCATACCTCTGTTCGTGGCCCACAGCCCTTACACAGCAGTTCTAATGCTCGGAGCAGCACTCATAGGAGTTGGTATAGCGATATTGTTTGTTGTATCGGTTAAGCCTGTTACGGTTGGTATATTTAAGGTCTGCAAGGCCAGTGTGAATGGAATAAAGAGAATGTTTGTAAAGGAGAAATAGTCATGAGTAGAACAAAGAAAGCTGTTATTGTTGCATCGGTCATGATCGTGGCAGGCATTATCACTGTGATCTCAGCACTTGCTGTAAATGGATTCAGATGGCCGAATGTGACAGTTAATCTGGCCCACATGACATCGGAGCCGGTGAACTACGTAAAGAAGACTGTTGATATAAAAGATAAATTCACTGCAATTGATGTAAAAAGCGCATCAGATGTGGATGTTTCCGTGAAGAAGGCGAGTGGAGATACAAGTTATGTGGAGTATTATGACTGCGAGAATCTGACGCATCATGTAGATATATCAGATGGCGTGCTCAGGATAACCGCAGATGACAGTAGAAACGCGGCATTTAACATTTCCATTGGTATGTACTCTGGAGCATGGCCGTCCGTGACGGTGTATCTGGCCGGCACGGAGTACGATGATCTGAAGATCGTGACCAGCAGCGGTGACGTGGATATGGAATATTATCTGGCAATAGGCAATATCGATATAGAGGCCGCCAGCGGCGATGTGATCGTAAAGGGGGTAAATGCAGATGCTCTGACAGTGGCGACCAGCAGTGGTGACATTAAGCTTGACAGTGTATCGTCAAAGGATACAAGAATATCAGCAAACAGTGGTGACGTCAGTCTTGGTGATGTGGTGATGGATAATATTGATCTGAAGACCTCCAGTGGCAATATCACATCTGGCAGTATAAAGGCAAAACGTATAAACGGTCGTGCGTCAAGTGGTGACGTAATGATTAGAGACTGTGATGCTTCTGAGATCAATGTCGTGACAACCAGTGGTGATGTATCGATCGGCATTGGCTCAGAAATGAAGTATGAATACAATACAAAGACATCCAGCGGTGATGTAAATGTACCGGACTCGGTTGAGGGAGCAGATGGAAAGTGCAATATCGAGACTAGTAGCGGAGATATTGATGTCACACAGTAAGTCGTAACTGAATACATTTGAAAATTGGTTCAAGGCAGGTCTTCTGAAATGGAATGACCTGCCTTGAGTTGCATTTAGGCTAAATTAAAGTTAATTAATGAAATAAAATGTCGGTAAAGGCCTTTGCTTATTGTGGATTCACGCTAAAAATGGTATCTTTAATATGTATATATATTTATACGGAAGAAAATATCAGGGAGAGTAAAGGATGAGTGCATTTGCATTGAGACTTGCAGTATTACCTTCGGTGTTACTGCTGTTATTTGTAGTCAGAAGAAATAAGAATAGCAGGGATCCAATGAGCCTGCTAGTATGGCTTGCGGTTCTGGGAGCTGTCAGCACGATACCGGCAGTAGTCGTGGAGCTGGTTGGGGGCGTATTGTTATACTACATGGGATTGGAATCCGGAACGGCGGTTTATGAGCTGGTCAACTGCTTCTTTATAGTGGCGATGATCGAGGAACTGGGCAAATTCCTTGGAATGTTAATACTTACATGGAAAAATAAGAACTTTGACCACAGCTATGACGGCGTTATATATGGCGTGTGCTCGTCGCTCGGATTTGCAACACTGGAGAATATCCTGTATGTATTCCAGGGTGGAATAGGACTCGGAATCCTGAGGGCTGTGACAGCAATCCCACTTCACTGCTCATGCGGCGTTATCATGGGATATTTCTACTCAAAGGCGAGAGAGAATGCGAACAAGGGCGAGGGTGCCGCAGGCAATATGCTGATAGCGTATTTTAGCGCCATGGGAATACACGGACTGTATGATTTTGTGCTGTCGATTGATGACACCAGCGTGATCCTGTGCATACTGGTTCTGATCCTGTCGGTGGTTCTGATGTTCCTGCTCATATCCCATGCGGCAAAGAACGATCATATCATAGCGGTAAATCCTATATGGGTGAATCCGTATAACTTCAGATATATACCTATGTGTGGATATAATCAGCCAAATATGTACGGACAGAACATGCAGTACAATCAGCCAAATGTATATGGCAAGCGGCAGAACACCTTCCAGCCAAATGCATACGGCCAGACGGATCAGTACAATAATCAGCAGAGTGGCTATGGCCGGCAGCCTCGGTATGGTCAGCAGAGTGGCTATGGCCAGCAGCCTCGGTATGGTCAGCAGAATGGTTACGGTCAGCGGCCGGGGCAGTACAACCAGCCGGGCAGCTATACTCAACAGCCAGGACAGTACAATCAGCCGTCAAGTGGCTATGGTCAGCCACAGCGGTACGATCAGCAGAATGGCTACAGCCAGCAGACCCAGTATGGCCGGCAGTCACAGCAGAATAATCAGTATAGCGGCTACGGTCAGCAGCCACATTACGGTCAGTCATCACAGTATGATCCGCAGAACACATACAGACAGTAATAAAATATTTATATAGAGGAGAACAGGTAAATGTTATTGATAAAGAATGGAAGAGTCATTGATCCGGTCACCCATACAGACGAGGTCATGGATGTGCTCATCGACGGCAATCATATAGTTAAGACAGGATACGATCTGGAGGCAGAGGGTGCGGAGGTCATCGATGCAGATGGACTTGTAGTTGCACCAGGACTGGTAGACACACATGTACACTTCCGCGATCCGGGATTTACGTACAAGGAAGACATCGAGACAGGTGCTGCCGCCGCTGCAAGAGGAGGCTTCACGATGGTGGTATGTATGGCGAATACAAAGCCGGCGGTGGATAACCTTGAGACTCTCAAGTATATACAGGATAAAGGTGCAAAGACCGGAATACATGTAGTTCAGACAGCCACAGTCACAAAGGGCCTTGCTGGCAAGGAACTCGTGGACATGGACAGTCTTGCGGCTGCAGGTGCAGCAGGATTTACCGATGACGGAATCCCAATCATGGATGAGAAGCTTCTTCTTGAGGCTATGGAGAAGGCAAGGGATCTTGATCTTCCGGTGAGTCTTCATGAAGAGGATCCGCTGTTCATTGTACAGCCGGGAGTGAATCAAGGAAAAGTATCAGAAAAGCTTGGATACGGCGGTGCATCCCGCACAGCGGAGGATATTATGGTTGCAAGGGACTGCGTCCTTGCACTTCACACAGGTGCATCAGTGTGCATACAGCATATAAGCTCAGGCAATTCCGTGGATATAGTGAGAACTGCAAAGAAGCTTGGAGCGGACGTACATGCGGAGGCAACTCCACATCATTTCACCCTTATAGAGGATGCTGTGCTGAAGTACGGAACCATGGCGCGTATGAATCCTCCACTCAGAACCGAGAAAGACAGAAGACAGATCATAGAGGGAATACAGGATGGCACAATAGATATGATAGTGACGGATCACGCCCCGCACAGCAGTGAGGAGAAGGCGAGACCGCTTGACAAGGCGCCAAGTGGAATAACAGGGCTTGAGACATCTCTTGCCCTTGGAATATATTCCCTTGTACAGCCTGGATATATCTCACTCATGAAGCTCATGGAACTAATGAGCAGGAATCCTGCAGAATTTTACCGCATGGAACCGGGCAAGATAGCAGAGGGAGCTCCTGCGGATATAGTCATATTTGGCGAGAATGAGCAGTGGACAGTGAACAGCTTTGCGTCAAAGGCATCCAACAGTCCATTTGCCGGATGGACTCTCCCGGGAAAGGTTCACTATACAATCTGTGGCGGAAATATCGTGTATGACGCAGAAAAGTACGATGCTGAACATGATGTGTAAGATGCGGGCAGCAGGATATAAAATGTAAGATATGAGAAGATCATAACAGAGATGGGACATATAGATATGGACAAGATAAGACGACATTATACATTCAGAGGAAGAGTGCAGGGAGTTGGCTTCAGATACAGGGCGAGCTATGCTGCATCCATGTACGGAGTCACCGGCTGGGTGTGCAACAGATATGATGATTCTGTTGAGATGGAGGCTCAGGGGCTGCCTGAGGCTATAGACAAGGTGATAGCAGTTCTCAGAAATGACAGATATATATTTATAGAGGATATGGATGTCAGAGAGATACCTCTGGAGAATGACAGCGGATTTCATGTGAGATCAAGCTGGTAACGCGCGTAGATAAGGAGAGTGGACATATGGTAAAGATAGATTTGATAACGGGCTTTCTGGGCTCAGGCAAGACGACATTTATTAAGAAGTATGTGAGCTACCTTGTTGGCAAAGGATATAATGTCGGAATCCTTGAAAATGATTATGGTGCAGTCAACGTGGACATGATGCTTCTTCAGGATGTGATGGGCGAGAACTGTCATGCTGAGATGGTGGCAGGTGGCTGCGGCGAGGACTGTCACAAGAGAAGGTTCAAGACAAAGCTCATAGCGATGGGGATGAGCGGCTATGACAGAGTCATTGTTGAGCCGTCCGGAATATTTGATGTGGATGAATTCTTTGACGTTCTCCACGAGGAGCCACTTGACAGATGGTATGAGGTGGGAAGCATCATTTCCATAGTCGATGCCGGACTTGACCGGGATATGAGCAGACAGTCCAGATATGTGCTTGCGTCTGAGGTTGCGAACTGTGGAACTCTGGTGATGAGCAAGGTTCAGGATGCATCGGAGGATGAGAAGAGGAGCACAATAGAATATATCAATGAAGTGCTCACCGAATTCCAGTGTAAGCGTCAGTTCGGCGATGATGTTCTGGAGAAGAACTGGGATGATTTCACGGACGATGACTTTGAAGGTTTTATGTCAACCGGATACAAATTAAACGACTATGTAAAATTATGGTTCAAACAAAGTGATGTGTTTAACTCGGTATATATCATGAATAAGGTCATGCCTCAGGAGCGGCTTGAGACGATAGTCAGGGATATATTTGCGGATAAGGAATGCGGAGATGTCTTTAGAATCAAGGGTTTTCTCCCTGTAAATGACACCGGATGGATAGAGCTCAACGCCACGGCAAAAAAGACCGAGGTGAGACCTATAGAGAACGGGCAGGAGATCATAATTGTGATCGGTTCGAATTTGGTGGAGGACAAAATAAAACGGTACTTTGAGTAAAGAGGCTGATGGACAGGAGCGGATTTTCATGACAGACAGGGCTAAGAAATTGAACAGAGAAGAGAAGCTTCAACTTCAGGCTGAAAAGCTGAAAGAACAGGCACAGATAGATCTTGAGGGATACGTTATGTGTCGTTCTGCACTCAGGGCGACCAGAACGGATCTTCATGAGGAGTCGGAACGGTATGACAGACTTAGGGAAGAATATGAAGAGCTGAAGAACAGACGCGCACCGTACAAGGTGCTGTTCTATAAACGCAGAAGGATCAGAAAGTGTAAAAAGCACATAAAGGAGCTGGGAAGGGCAAAGAAACGTCTGCGCAAACAGATGAAGGAACATCGTGAGGGTGTCAGACGAAGAACTGCTACCAACACATTTGCATTTGTTGCAGCGCTTGCGATGTTCGCCATGATGGCGTGGAGGATATGGCAGCTCGCACAGGGTGTGTACTATATGGCATTTTACAGAAATGGTGAGGCCCTTGAGATAACGGCTGTTGCTGTGCTCAGGCAGCTCCTGCTTGTGGCGTGCATCGTATATGGCCTTGTGGTTGTATGGCAGTCACTGCAGGTGTGGGGCATGAAGCGGGAAGGCTGGAATGGTGTAATAAGAATTAAGGTGAAACAGAAGGCCTACTGGATTATGATGATAGGCGTACCGCTTCAGATAGTCAGCCATGGAGATATGCTGACAAATGCCATGATGCTTATAACGATTATCAGTCAGATGGTCATGGCGGCACTTTTGTCGACGGTCCAGTCGAGAAGGATACTTGTGAAGATATTTGCATGGTGCTATGTCGGGGGAATCTGCGTGATATGGCTGTATGGCGGAGTGTACTGCAGAAACTTCGAGATATCGGGAAATGATTCCGGAACCAGCACCTATGCGGTTGACAACAAGTCGAATTTTTCGCAGATATGGGAGATGTCGACTGAACCGGAATTCTATCATATGGGTATGTATGCCCAGAACAGGGATACCGATTATGGCATGATGATCATTCCGGGACTTGCGTATGCTGATACGATAGGCAGTGAGTCGAGGAAGATAGAGAACTGCACGTCCATGACGCCACAGGGGCTGGCAGTTACGAAGGAGTATACATTTGTCAGTGCTTACTGCAAGACGAAGAAACACAAATCTGTGATATTTGTTCTTGATACACAGACCGGGAAATATATTAAGACACTGGTTCTCAAGGACACGACACATGCCGGAGGACTTGCGTATGATACGAAGAATAATGTGCTGTGGGTTTCCTCGTATATGATTGATGAGGATGAGGACAGGAGCAGGAAGGCATCCATATCATGTCTTACGCTGGACTCCATAGAGAAATACGATGTGGCTCAGGGAAAGCCGATAAAATACAGGAACACATGTAGCGTCATGTTCCCTGCAACGTCATTTATCACGATATATGACGGACATATATATGCGGGCTACTGGCGAAAGGATAAGAACAGCTACAGCATGGCTGCCAGCTATGAGATAGTAAATGGAGGAACTGCAATATCCTCGGAGGAGGACGAGGCTTTCTATATACCAGGAAGGGTGCAGGGGCTTCAGGTGTACAAAAATGAGATAATATTCTCTATATCCTATGGTATAGATGAATCCAGGATAGAGGTATACGATACAGATACAGGCAAGCTGTCCAGTGTGAATTACGGAACAGAGACACCGAGACAGGTGGTTAAGCTCCCGCAGAAGCTGGAGCAGATATATTCGTATAATGGCAAATTATACTGCCTGTTCGAGTCTGCAAGTTTTGCCTACAGGCTGACAGCACCGGTGTGTATGGACAGGATCGTGGGGCTTGATGAGATGGCACTTGTAGAGTAGCTCAAAGTGGTTCAAGGTGAAAAAATGGAGGGTTTGGGATGAACGAACAGAATATTAACAATGGAATGAATGGAGGCCCGGGGATGCCCCCGCCGCCACCGCAAGGGTATATGAACATGAATGGAGGCCCGGGGATGCCCCCGCCGCCACCGCAAGGGTATATGAACATGAATGGAGGCCCGGGAATGCCCCCGCCGCCACCGCAAGGGTATATGAACATGAATGGAGGCCCGGGGATGCCCCCGCCGCCACCTCAGGGTTATATGAACATGAATGCCAGACCGCCGCAGAGGAGAAATCCTGCGGTGTCTCCGAACAGATTCAGGATGTTTGGTATTCCGGTACTGGTATATGCGATCATATGTGCGGCATGTCTGTACAGCAACTGGTCGAGTATATTGTCGGCTGTGCTTTCGATAGTATCAATAGTGTTTATCAGTACATGCATGGTACGATATGAGAAGAACATCGGTGCAGACCGTGAGGCCATGACCACTGGAGCTGCGTTGTCGAAACAGAGTATACTGATCCCATATTATATTCTTGTGTTCATGATGTCGGTTGCCCTGAGTCTCACAGACGAGGGATATATCATATTTGGATGTAATGTGGGAATAATCGTTACAGAGATGTATGCGGTTATGACATACTTCAATGACACTGAAAAGCATGGGATATTCAAGGGAATATTCTCATTTTTCGAGATGTTCTTTGGATCGATAGGGTATGTAAACATGCCATTTGCCGACAGAAAGGCGGAGCGTGAGATAACCGGCAAAAAGAGAAATTCCAAGCTGATGTACATACTTCTTGGATGTGTGATAGCACTTCCGATACTGGTGATCGTGCTCAATCTGCTGTCTTCGGCAGATCCTGTGTTTGCAAAGGTCATAAAGGATATATTTGGCAAACTGTTCTTCTCGTGGGATATAGTGAAGATAGTTCTGTTTGCCGCTGTGATATTCCTGTTTGTATATGGATTTATTGTCAAGGCGGGCCGCAGAGATCTCGGTGCAAATGCTCCGAAGGAGGGGCAGTACAATGCAGTGACAGGTATAACTATAACGATAGTGCTCACAGCGTTCTATCTGATATTTGCCGTTGTTCAGATAGTGTATCTGTTCATGAACAGCGCAGGACTTCCGGACGATATGACATACGCAGAGTATGCAAGACAGGGCTTCTTCCAGCTGCTCTTTGTAGCGGTTGTAAATGTGTGTATGGTGCTGATATTTAGTGCTATATTCAGAAAGAGTCTGGTGCTCAACGTGTCACTGCTCATGATGTGCATATGTACATATATAATGATTGCCTCATCAGCTGTGAGGCTGTCCATGTACATTGCGGAATATGATCTAACATACCTCAGAATAAATACCATATGGGCGCTGATAGTCACGTCTATAGTGATGCTCGGTGTTATCATAAGCCTGTTCTGGAGAAATATGCCGCTGTTCAGATACATATTTATGACGGTTCTGGTGATGTTCGCGCTGTATGCATTTATCAGACCTGGCGCAGTGATAACAAAGTACAATATCAGTCAGGCGCACAGTGGAAAGAAGATAGATCTTGAGTATGTGATGGATATAGGTAATGACGGAGTTCCATATCTGATCGATTATTTCAGGACCAAAGACATTACGCCCGAAATGGTCATGGAGGAAGTGATGTCGAAATATAGCGAGGACACCTACTACTGGAGAGACGACACGGTGGGAGAGAGGCTTGAGAAGATGCTTGAGGAGAATGATGACAAGGGCTATATCAGAAGCTTTAACTTCTCCAGATACAGAGCTTCAAAGACTATAGAGGATTATATAAAGTAGTGTAATATAGAATTATAGATCATAATAAAGAAAGCCCCAGTCTCCGGTGCAAATAAACCGGAGACTGGGGCTTTTCGCCATGTTAAATATTAGTCGTCATCTTCAGGAACATAATGTCTTGATGTGTAATACTCAAATATATCCTCGGACTTGTCGTATGGGAGGAACTGGGATCTCTCTCTTACAACCCACTCGTCTCCGTTGTGGAGAACTTCACCGAATACATAGCAGTTGTTGTGCTTGGCATCCTCACATGCCTTGAATATTGCGTCCTCACGTACATATACCTTTTCGGTATGCTTACATTTGATCAGTGCAAATACGTTGTCCACCTCTGCCAGGCATTGCTTGTGAAGGTTGCCGTTGTAGATGTAGAGGAAGAGGATGATTCGTCCAACGTTCTCACCTCTGTCGAGGTAGATGCGCATCTCCTCGTCGATACCTTCCTTCTGTCCTGTTCTGTCATCGCCCTTCAGGACTACAGAATCGCTTCTGCTGTACTTGTGACCCCAGAATACCAGTTCGGGATCAGAGCCGTCATTGTGCTCAACGATCGCTGCAAGGTTGAGGTCATATGTGTCCTCGGATGTAGCGCTCATGATATTGTCTATGGCAATCTTAATCTTTTTCTTGAGGTCGACTTTCTTGGCATCCCAGCCAATGCCGACCGTAAGTTTATTATCACCTTTTACAACATATTCGTTCATATTAAAAACCCCCTTAGATTACAAGAAGAATAATAATGTGTCTATGAAGAATGTAGGTACAAGAATAGAAACTGACCATACGAGGTAGCCTACAAATGAAGGCATCTTGATACCATTTTCTTCGGCTATTGAACGTACCATAAAGTTAGGTGCGTTTCCTATATAAGTGTTGGCTCCCATGAATACGGCACCGCAGGAGATAGCCATCAGCATGACCTGAGGAACTACACCCATAGCAGTGCTTATACCCTCTGTAAATCCACTTGAAGCAGCGGTGGTGAAGAATACAAGGTAGGTAGGTGTATTGTCAAGGAAGCTTGATAAAAGTCCTGTCGTCCAGAAGAACTGTGCCGGATGTGTAAGTCCGAGCTCAGAACCACGTGCCTTGAGGATCAGGAGTGCAGGGATCATAGTGATGAATATACCTATGAACAGTATGGCAACCTCCTGTATAGCATCCCATGTAAAGTTGTTGGCCTTACGGACTTTCTTGCTCGTTGTCTTGAATGAGAGGAAAGCCGCTGCTAGCATGATCACAATCTCGATGATAGCAGCCCATGAGAGTGTTACGCCCTCACAGAAATTGATACCCTTTGCAAATGCAGGGAACTTCATAGGAAGAACTCCGCTGAGTATAACTGCACCTACGATCATTATAAGGAATATAATGTTGTGAGCACCTTTAAGTTTGACTGGCTTTTTCGTATCTGCATCGAATACCGGCTTCTGTCTGCCGTCTGCGATATCCTTCTTGTATGCTCTTGTGTCGAGAAAGAAGAATACAGTCAGCAGGATGATGAGATTGACAACCATGACCTTTGCAAGTCTGAGACTCCAGAAGAAGTCAACACCATTCATGAATCCCATCAGAAGTGGAGGATCACCGACAGGGGTGAGACAGCCACCAATATTTGAAACGAGGAAGATGAAGAATACAATGATCTGAACCTTTCTTCGTCTCCATTTATTTGCCTTTATGATAGGTCTGATCATCAGCATACTTGCACCGGTAGTACCGATCCAGCTTGACAGCAGAGTACCTATCAGTAGAAGCAGAACATTGAGTTTCGGTGTTCCCACCAGGTCGCCTTCAAGAGATATATTGCCTGCCACACAGAACAGGGCAAAAAGCAATACAATGAAGGTGAGATAGTCACCGATCATTACCTCGAGCAATTGTTCGCCCATCGTACCAAAGCCATGGAATATGGCAAATGGAATTAAAAATAAAAGAGACCAGCCTGCAACAGCCCACTGTTTGTGCTTTTCCCACCACTCACCGGCGATAAGGGGCATAACAGCTATGCACAGAAGCATACACACAAATGGTATACACCATGTAAGTGGAAGCGTAGCACCGAGTGTTTCAGTACCGGATTCGCTGTCTGCCGCCAGGACACTTACCTGTGACAGCCCAAGAACTGAGATGACTGTGCCGAGACCTAGAAATAACCTGTTTTTCATCGTTTTTGCCTCCTATTAATTATAATTGAAAAACCTTATCTATGCTAACAAATATATGGTAAAAATTCAACGAAAAAAATCGAAACTTAACCATTTATTTTCCAGAACAAAAAAATAATAAGTATAGCCCAAATGATGGATCTGTGATAGAATGAAAAAGGTTGAAAAATGCAATACTATGGCCTTAGGGCAGAACAGAGGTAATTGATATATTATGGAACATCAATGGTCAAAGGCATACAAACCAAAGAGAAAACTTTACGTGCTGAGGTCCAGAGAGTCAGAGGGATTTGACGATTTTTGTCAGGAGAATGGCTATGACTGGTACAAGTGCTTTAGCAACATATACAGGCCGCTGGCAAACAGGGCTTTGTTTTATATGCCTGAGAAGATGATGGACGCCGGATATTCGCGTTTGTGTGGAGGAGTGGAGATAGGATACAGTGATATGGAGGTGGTTCCTCAGAACTGTGTGAGCATCACGGTTCCGGGATTCGACGTTGTGGATATAAAGGGATTTGATATATCTCTGATAGAGGATATACCGAGACTCATGACCATGGCGTATTCATATGCCAAGTTGTATATAGAGACGGAGAAGCTGCACATTGTTTCTAACCACAAGCTTCCATATATATGTTACATGGAGAGCGCAGACAGTCTGTGCGTGGAGATTCCGGTATGGTCCAAGAAGACCAAGACGGAGGAGATGCTGACTCTTGACAACATGAGTAAGAGAGATCTCTATGAGATAGCATACAGGGAGCCTGCCACCGGACATTACAACTGGACATGGCTCAAGGAGAAGCTTGAGCAGTGTGAATATATAGGACTGGATCAGTTTATATTTGCCAGATTCGACATAAAGGGCTTCAGGCTCATCAACAACGTTATGGGTCGTGAGGTGGCGAAGGATCTGTTCAGATATATATGTGACGCTATGACCAAGCAGGACTGGATATTGTACTCTGCAAAGTGTGAGAGTGACGATTTTGCCATGATTATAAAGTATATGCCGGAGGATGAGATAATGAACCGGCTATATACATTCTTTGAGGAGATAGGACAGCTTCCGTCGAACAGGAAGTATAAGATATTCTATAGCTGTGGTATCGTATTCTATGATGAATTCGAGAAACTCAGCATGTCAATGCGCATTGAGGACATGGCGCAGATGGCACACCTCCAGTGTATCAAGACCAATGTAAATGAGATAAAGATATACACATCGGAGATGAAGAAGGAATACATCATGGCACAGCAGTACAAGCTGGAGCTTCCGGATGCCATAGAGAATGAGGATCTCATGGTATATCTTCAGCCGAAGTACAATCCACAGAACGACACCCTGACCGGTGCTGAGGCTCTGATAAGATGGTTCTACAAGGGCGGAGATATTCTCTTGCCGAAGTATTTCGTGCCGCAGTTTGAGACTGACGGAACTATAGACATCATAGACAGATATGTGCTGAGACAGGTGTGCAAGAAGTTCAAGGAGTGGAAGGAGCTTGGCTACCCGCTCTACCCGATATCCTGTAACCTCTCGAGACACCAGATATCGAGACCGGATCTTATATATATACTGTGTGATATAGTCGATGAATACGGAGTGGATCACTCGCTTATAGACTTTGAGATAACTGAGAGTGCAGATTTCGCTGACGTGCAGTATCTGATAAAGGTGCTCAAGGATCTGAAGGCTGAGGGCTTCAAGATATCCATGGACGATTTTGGAACAGGATACTCCAGTATGGCACTTCTTAAGGATATGCCGCTGGATATAATCAAGATAGACAAGAGCTTTATTGACGGAATAGCCACCGGCGAGCCGAACAACAAGGACATGCTCATGACACAGGATATCCTTGCCATGTCAAGGCATCTGGGAATCAGAAGTCTTGCGGAGGGTGTTGAGACATTTGAGCAGAAGGAATACCTGAGAGAGTGGGGATGCCACTACATTCAGGGTTATTACTACAGCAAGCCTATACCTATCACGGGATATGAATATCTTCTCAAGAAGATAATGCTGGGACAGAGCTAGCCGGATAGTGATGCTATATAGCGACATATAGAGAATATACAGAAGAGTATAAGAGGATTGATATATGAATGTATCGATCCTCTTTTTCTATTTATATTGGACCTTAACAGGATGTAATCCCAATAATGTAATGTATATAATTTACAAGTCTTGTATATATAATCAACAACCTACTAAAAAAATAATTAAGAATCATTCCCAATAGGGGTTGACTTTGATCAAAAAATAGGTATAATAAGACATAGTTGATAAATAAACATCAACAAAGAAGGCAGAATATATTTTAACGATCAATGATGGATATTGATTAGATTATTTAAAAGAGAAAAGGAGAATTAAGTTATGGCAAAGTTTGTATGTACAGTATGCGGTTATATCTATGAGGGAGAGCAGGCACCAGCAGAGTGTCCTATCTGTCACGCAGGAGCAGATAAGTTCAAGAAGGTAGAGGGAGAGCTCACACTTGCAGCAGAGCATGAGTTTGGCGTATATGCTGAGACAGTTAAGAACAATCCAGAGATAAGCGATGAGGACAAGAAGTATATCTACGAGCAGCTCAAGGCTAACTTCGAGGGAGAGTGCTCAGAGGTTGGAATGTATCTCTGCATGGCTCGTGTAGCACATCGCGAGGGCTATCCTGAGATCGGTCTCTACTGGGAGAAGGCAGCGTACGAGGAGGCTGAGCATGCAGCTAAGTTCGCAGAGATGCTTGGATCAGACCTTGAGCAGAACATGACAGCTTCAACAGAGAAGAATCTTGCATGGAGAGTTGACTGCGAGTTCGGTGCGACAGCAGGAAAGGTAGATCTTGCAAAGTGCGCTAAGAAGAACAATCTGGATGCGATCCATGATTCAGTTCATGAGATGGCAAGAGACGAGGCAAGACACGGCAAGGCTCTCAAGGGACTTCTTGACAGATACTTCGGTAAGTAAGAAGAAGGTAAAGATTATTCATAAGGATAGTCAGTCTTACACATAAATCTAAAAAAGGTATATGCGGAAAGCAGTCAGGCTGCGATCCGTATATACCTTTTTTAGATTTATGTGTGCTATTTAATTGTTACTCATCTTTCTTGAGACTGAAGGAAGAGGAAGATGTAGTTGAGCTTGTTGTTGTATAAGGATTAGATGCGTGGGCATCCTGCTCTGAAGCTGCCGGCTGCTGTGAGTAGAACGGATCACTGTAAGACGTCTGAGGTGCCTGTGTCTGTTCTGCAGTGTCGTAGCTGCCACTGTTTGTAGTGCCGTACTGCTGTGTATAGCTGCCACTGTCTGTACTGCCATACTGCTGTGTATAGCTGCCGTTATTTGGGCTGCCTGTGCTACCCGGAGTGTACACGCCGTTGAAATCGCCTGTACCGTCATAGTAACCTGTGCCTGCTGGCTGTGCAGATGCGCTGATGGTGTTCTTGCTTCTTGTTGCCTTCAGGATCATGATCACTGCTGCCAGTAGAAATACAGCTCCGAGGACAAGCTTGAATATGTAATCTGAAGAGTCAACCATCTCTATATAGTAAGGAAAAGCTTCTGCCTTTGCGGTCGCATAGTCCTCACTTGTAGGAGTGTATCCATAATATTGTGCGTATGCGTCGACATACTTGGTGATGTAGTCGTCAAGGAAGCCCTGCACCTTGTCGCTGTTCTTGCGGATGACTCCTGTTATGTAGATTGGTTCTGCATCGTCAGCAGATGAGATCGCGTCAAATTTGGCGTCATCACTCTTGGAGATCGATATTCCGATCCACTTGGATGTGTCTCTTTTTGAGCCGTCTTCATTCTTGTCGCAGATATCAACGAGATAGTAGTATCCGTCGGTCTTGGTGACCGTGTGATTGTACGTTGTAGTCTTCTCAATGTAAGCTCCGTATCCGTAGGTGAGTGTTCCCTCCACATACACTCCCGGTTTAACTTCCGATTCGTCACATGTAGTAACGTTTAGAAGCTTTCCGTGTAAACCGATAAATGTTCGTATACCCAGGAATAAAAGAACTATTCCGAATATACCGAAAACAACTGCTGATACGATGGGATTCCCCTTTTTTCTTGTTCTTGCCATAATGTTACCTCACTTTTTTTATTTGTTATGAATTATACATAACCACTTCCATACCTCACTTTTCTACAGTACAGGTAAAAAACTAATATTTCAAGTAAAAAAGGCAAAATCAAAAAAAATTAGACATTTTTTATGGTATACTCATTCATGGTGGTGATTTTATGGCAAAGAAAACAAAAAAGAATGAGAAAAAGTACATATATATAATTCCGGCAGTGCTGTGGATGATATTCATATTTTACATGTCGTCCAGAACAGGAGATGACTCGTCGGCGGTGAGCAACCCCATGACAGACTTTATAGTGGGTTTGTTCCAGAAGGTGAGAAATGATTCCGCGCCCGTGGTTGACAGGATGACGGGAGTGGTGGAGATCATGGTCAGAAAGGGTGCACACATGACGGAATATGGAATCCTTCTGGCTCTGCTGGCCCTGGCGGTCAGAAAGGCCGGCGGAAGGATGGCTTCGGCTGGCGTGTATATATGGTCAGTTGTGATAACATTTGTCTATGCGTGCTCCGATGAGATTCATCAGCTCTTTGTCGCTGACAGGGCAGGCAGGGGCACGGATGTGCTTATAGATATGTGCGGCGCATTGGCAGCTCTTCTTATTATATGGGGATCAAAGAGCACAAGGGGAAGGATAATAATGGGCTTTGTGATAGGGATAGTGCTGGTGGCAGCGGTTATGTTCCTTTTCCTGTGGCCTTTTTAGAGCGCATTTAGTATTGGCAGCCTTGAATTAGAGTGGGGCAGATGGTATATTAAAAAAGACTATGAGCATCACATTACCGATGCTGACTGGAGGATGCAGAATGACATTAGCAGATGTTAGAAAGAACATAGATCGGGTCGACAAGGAGATCAAGCAGCTCTTCAAGGAGAGAATGGTTCTTGCGGACAATGTTGCTCAGGTCAAGGCAGAGACCGAGGATGACATATATAAGCCAGACCGCGAGGAGACCATCATATCCAATCTCACAGGGGATGTGGATGATAACATCAAGATGGAGTACACGGCGCTTATCAAGAGAATCATGGAGATAAGCAGAAAGTACCAGTATGGAAGGACTCTGGAGCTCAGGAACTGCCTAGATGTGGAGTATGATGTGAAGGAGCCTGACATAGATGCGGTGGCGATGATAAAGCCGGAGCTGTACATTTGTCAGGGATGCTCGAGGGACAAGGTCATTGCGGTGGACTCATACGATGAGGTGTATGAGCTCATAAAGACTGGCAAGGTAGACGCCGGAATGGGAATACTTGAGGACATAAGCTACGGAGTTTCGGATGCACTTCACGAGGTGCTCACCAACAACAAGCTGTATATATACAGATGTAACATTGTAAATGAGAATGGACACAACAAGAAGGTTGTCACATTTTCAGACCACCTCATAGTGGAGGAGAACCACAACAGGCTGAAGGTGATGTTCGTATGTAAGAATAAGAGCGGAAGTCTCAGCAGCATACTGTCCATGATCTCTGATTACGGGGTGAACCTCACAGAGATACACTCGGCACCAAACAGGCAGGAGCATTGGAATTACAGATTCTATGTGGAGCTGTCTGCCAATTTACTGAAGAAGGATATACAGGCTTTAGTGTTCCAGCTCATGAACGAGACGGAGGAGTTTACGATCCTCGGAAGCTATGCCTGTGACGAGGAACAGTTTTAGAGAAAAAATAATTTTTAAGGAGAAAATATCATGATAGACAAGTTAGTAAAGAATATCCAGAAGACAAATGCACCTATAGTAGTTGGACTTGATCCAATGCTCAACTATGTACCGGAGCATATCCAGAAAGCTGCATTTGCAGAGTATGGCGAGACACTTGAGGGTGCTGGTGAGGCTATATGGCAGTTCAACAAGGGAATAGTTGACGCTACATATGATCTTATACCTGCAGTTAAGCCACAGATAGCCATGTATGAGCAGTTCGGAATCGAGGGACTCAAGGCATTCAAGAAGACAGTTGACTATTGCAAGGAGAAGGGACTTGTCGTTATCGGAGATATAAAAAGAGGCGATATAGGTTCAACATCAACAGCATATGCGGTTGGTCATATCGGAAAGGTACAGGTGGGAAGCAAGACATATGCTGGATTTGATGAGGATTTCATCACAGTAAACCCGTATCTTGGAACAGACGGAATCAAGCCATTTGTGGATGTGTGCAAGGAGGAGAACAAGGGTATATTCGTTCTCGTCAAGACATCCAATCCATCATCAGGTGAGTTCCAGGACAGACTGATTGACGGACGTCCACTCTATGAGATAGTCGGAGATATGGTTGACAAGTGGGGCAGCGATGTCGTAGGTGAGTCAGGTTACTCAGCAGTTGGAGCGGTTGTAGGTGCAACATATCCTGAGATGGGCAAGGTGCTCAGAAAGGTTATGCCAAAGTCATTCATCCTTGTTCCTGGTTACGGAGCACAGGGTGGCAAGGCTGCAGATCTTGTACACTACTTCAACGAGGACAGACTCGGTGCGATCGTCAACTCATCAAGAGGAATCATAGCTGCTTACAAGCAGGACAAGTATGCACAGTTCGGAGCTGAGAACTACGCTGACGCTTCAAGACAGGCGGTTGTAGACATGATCGAGGATATCAACGGCGCACTTGACGCATAATTAAGCAGAAAGGTGTCCGGTGGACGAGGCTTGTCCCCGGACACTGATAATAGAATGATGATGGAGGAAGACTATGGGCAAACTTAAGATGACAGCAAAGGTGGTCAGCCAGGAGACTCTTGCCACTGACGTATACAGTCTGGTGCTTGAAGCTCCAGAGATAGCTTCACAGGCTATAGCAGGACAGTTCGTGTCTGTATATACTCATGATGGCAGCAAGATGCTCCCGAGACCTATCAGCCTCTGCGGGATAGACAGGGAGGCGGGAACACTCCGCCTTGTATACAGAGTGGTTGGATTTGGAACAAAGGAATTTTCACAGCTTGCGGCTGGAGATACGGTCGATATATTGGGGCCTCTCGGCAACGGCTTCATGAAGTCGGATAAGAAGGCAATACTTATAGGCGGTGGAATAGGAATCCCACCTATGTTACAGCTTGCAAAGGAGCTGGACTGTGAGAAGTCAGTCGTGCTCGGCTACAGGGATGAGATATTCCTGAACGAGGAATTTGAGCCATACGCACAGGTGTATATGTCATCTGAGGATGGACAGCACGGTGTGAAGGGCAACGTAATAGATGCCATAAAGGAATACGGCGTGGACGGCGCTGTCATATATGCGTGTGGCCCTACTCCTATGCTTCGGGGAATCAAGGCATACGCCATGGAGAAGGGCATCGAGTGCCAGATATCCATGGAGGAGAAGATGGCGTGCGGCGTGGGCGCATGTCTTGCCTGCGTATGCAAGACAAAGGAGATAGATGAGCACTCACAGGTGCACAATAGGAGAATATGCAAGGATGGCCCTGTATTCTATGCTGAGGAGGTGGAGCTGTAATGTCAGATAAGATCAATATGTCAGTTGATATAGCGGGAGTTACCCTCAAGAATCCTATAACGGTGGCGTCAGGAACATTTGGATCAGGTATGGAGTACAGTGAGTTCGTGGATCTGTCACAGCTCGGAGCAGTGACCACCAAGGGGGTGGCAAATATTCCATGGCCGGGCAATCCAACTCCACGTATAGCTGAGACTTACGGCGGCATGATGAACGCCATAGGACTTCAGAATCCTGGAATCGATGTGTTCAAGAAGAGAGATATACCATTCCTCAGGGATTATGATACAAAGATCATCGTAAACGTGTGTGGAAAGTCCAAGGAGGACTATGTTGACTGCGTTGAGAAGCTTGGCGATTGTGATGTGGATCTGCTTGAGATCAACGTGTCATGTCCGAATGTAAAAGAGGGCGGAATCGCATTTGGCCAGCAGCCGGATGCGCTCTACGATATAACAAAGGCAGTCAAGGCAGCGGCAAAGCAGCCTATCATCATGAAGCTGAGTCCGAATGTCACAGACATAACAGAGATGGCCAGAGCTGCAGAGGCTGGCGGTGCTGATGCGGTATCACTCATCAATACACTGACAGGT
Organism: Coprococcus aceti; assembly: GCF_025567285.1. Taxonomy (NCBI): domain Bacteria; kingdom Bacillati; phylum Bacillota; class Clostridia; order Lachnospirales; family Lachnospiraceae; genus Coprococcus; species Coprococcus aceti. Next base: position 49,172 of record NZ_JAOQJT010000009.1, on the reverse strand, counting down.
ATGAAGATAGATGTTAACAGAAGAACATTTGCAGTGGCGAATAAGACTGCAGGTGTGTCAGGCCCTGCTATCCATCCGATAGCAGTCAGAATGGTATACCAGGTGGCAAATGCAATAAAGCTTCCTATCATCGGAATGGGCGGTGTGGCTACCACGGAGGATGCCCTTGAGATGATCATGGTCGGCGCAAGTGCGGTGGCAGTTGGAACGGCGAACTTCCACAATCCTTATGCGACAGTGGAGATCATAAAGGGTATTGAGGAGTATATGAAGAAGAATTCCATCAGCGATATCCATGAGCTGATAGGCTGTGTAAAATAGAACGATATAAGTCTTCTGTAAGAGTTTTAAGGGGTGTTGGGTTATGGAAGATAACATAGATATTGAAAAATATGCACAAAAACTCCGCATGGAACTGGATGAGGCACTTGGCAGAAATGAAGAGCTCAGCGAGGAGATATCTGACCATGCAAGGATGCTGGAGAAGGCTCTGGACAATCTGGCAGGCGGCGTGGGTATATTTGAACTTCACGGGAATAAGCCGGCTGTCAGGTACATGAGCAAAAGCTTTTACAAGCTGTTCAATGTGACCGAGGATCAGATGAGTGGATATGCCAGTGACTACGTGATGCTGGCCATTCCAGAGGATCGGTCTGTGCTTAAGAAGCAGATCCTGGAGACCATAACGAGTAACAAGACCACGGTGCGTGACATCCGCTTTACGGACGTGAATACCGGTGGATATTTCTGGATACAGGTCTGTCTTTCTGTCATGTCCATAAAAAATGGAATCATCGCATTGTGTGCGGTGTTTATCGATGTGACAAGCAAGATGGAGGCGGAGCTGGAGAACAAGGCGCAGTCTGAGATGCTCAGGCTGATACTTCAGGGAAGCGGAGAGTCCATAATCGTGTACGATGTCCTGACGGATACTCTGATAAATGAGAAGGTCGTGGATGGTGGGATGGTCACCACCATGAAATATGAGAATTTTTATAAGGATATCGATACGAACAGGATAGTACACTCTGACGACAGAGATGCCGTGACAGGCATGTTCAGAAAGCTTCTTGACAAGGATGGAACCAACTGTGACAGGCTGATGGGTGATCTGCGCCTTGATATGAATGGAGGAGGCAAATGTGAGTGGTACAGAGTGCTCTTTGTTCCTCTCAGGGATTCCAAGAAGAAGGTCCGCAAGATATTCGGCAAATATTACTCCATAAACGATGAGAAGATAAGAAGTCAGGAGCTTCAGCTCAGGGCGGAGAGGGATTCTCTGACGGGACTTTACAATCATGTCACATTTCAGCACAAGATTACGGATATGCTAGAGTCTTTCTCGGGTGAACTGTGCGCTTTTTATATTATGGATATAGATGACTTTAAGCATATAAATGACGCATTTGGACATTATGCGGGAGATGATCTTCTGTGTGATGTTGCAGTGACGCTGGAGGAGGTTGCGTCGGCAGCCGGAGGATTCTCAGGACGACTGGGCGGCGATGAATTTGCACTGTTTATCCCGATAGTCGACAGAAGAGAGGACGTGTATAAGCTGGCTGAGAATATACAGACCAGACTCACCACGATCAATTGCAGTCTGCCGCATACTATGTCGATGGGAATAAGTATCCACAGGATAGAGGGTGGTATAGATTTTGACCTTCTATACAGTGAGTCGGATCAGGCGTTGTACGCAGCAAAGAGGGGCGGCAAGAACCGTTACTGTGACTATGCCGACTCAGCGGATATGCATTCATGTGATTCGCATCACAGCGGATATGCCTACAATGATGACGAAGGTCTTATGCTGGATGAGATATCTCATATAGCATATGTTGCGGACATGAAGACCCACGAGATGTATTTCCTCAACAAGGCGGCGAAGAGAAGCCTTGGAATTGCGGAGAACGACGATTCTTACAAGGGTAAAAAGTGCTTTGAGATAACCCAGGGCGGTGATGACCAGTGCCCATTTTGTTCTAATGAGATACTGGTTCCCGGACAGAGTTATGTATGGAATCACTACAACAGCAAGGCAAAGGGACTGTATGTGGTGAAGGATAAGATAGTTGACTGGCACGGAAGAAAGAGCCGGCTTGAGATTGCAGTTGACGTGTCTGACATAGATAAGACAACACAGGTTCTGGCGGACAGCTATGACATAGAGGATGCCCTTGTCAATTTCATGGCGAATATAACTTCAAAGCAGAGCAGTGAGGAGAAATATACCAGTCTGCTCGAGGTGATGGGAACTTTCTACAATTCCAAGAACGCCTGCCTTGTGGAGTATGGACAGGATGGCACAGGGGAGCTTTATTACTGGAAATCATCAGACGAGGAGTCGATAGAGGATGGTCTGAAGGCTCTTGTCACACAGAAAATGAGGGATGAACTGGAGAAGGAAGTCCTCAGGGCCGAGGTTCTCATAGTGAACCGTTCCCATCCGTTAAGGAATCCTGAAACAGGATTTGCACGGATGCTGAGTGACAGCAGGATATGGTCACTGTATGCGGTTCCGATCATAGTGGAAGATGAACTGCTCGGCAGGGTATTTGTGTTCAATCCGGAGAAGCACAATGGAAACATAAGACTCATGAAGAACTTTGCTGCCTTTATCGGAAGTGAGATATATCAGAGACATCTGAAGGAGGACCAGCAGTTTGAGTTCACCCATGATAAGCAGACAAAATGCTTTAACAGGAACAGTTACATAGACTATATAAGAAGCAGAAAGAATTTGAGCAGTCTGGGACTGGTTGCTGTGGATATCAATGAGATAAGGGGCATCGCAGAGATGTTCGGACCGGATTATGCGGACGATGTGATTCTGCAGCTTGTCGGAAGGATAAGAAAGACGTTCCCGGACGACAGGGTGTTCCGTATGGGCTATGACAGCTTTATAATCATATGTGAGAATATTGAGCAGTTGAAGTTCAATGTATACGCTTCAAGACTTAGGGAAAATCTGCTCTACGGTGAGTTCACGGCATGCTGTGGCTATGTCTGGACAGATTGCAATATTGATGTCCGCAGGATGGAGGATCATGCGGCAAATCTCCTGTATTCCGAGAAGCAGCGGTGGTATGAACAGCAGGACTGTCATTCGGTGAAGTGGAATACGCTGAAAAAGGATATGGTGAAGAAGGAGCTTGAGGAAGGACTGTTCTATGTCCTTTATCAGCCGAAGATGCTGTATCCGTCAGGAAAGATATGCGGGGCGGAGGCCCTTGTAAGATATTCCGGAAATGATGACTTGGCGGATGTTATCGACAGGCTTGAGAAGAGCAGGACTGTAAAATATGTGGATTTTTACGTGCTTGAGAATGTGTGCAGAGATCTGGCAAAATGGCATGAAGAGGGAATGCCATACATCCCGGTATCCTGTAACTTTTCCAGAATGTCGCTTATAGAGAGCGATGTGGCCAAGCAGATAGCAGCAGTGGTTGACAGGTACGGAATACCGCATGATGTGGTCGAGATAGAGATAACGGAGTCGGTCAGTGAGCAGGAGCATGATACTCTGGTGAACATTTCGAACAATATACATGAACTGGGCTTCAGGATCGCGATGGACGATTTTGGAACAAAATACTCAAATGTCGCCATGCTTGCCCACATGGGATTTGACATTATCAAGTTCGACAAGAGCATGATAAATGACATAACTGTCAATCCGGTGGATCGCACGGTTATGAGTCATCTCATAAACATGTGCAATGAACTGGGAATGTTCTGTATAGCTGAGGGTGTGGAGACCGAGGATCAGGCGGATGCGCTCAGCAGCATGGGACTGGCTTGTATACAGGGGTATCTGTGCAGCAGGCCGCTGGAGAAAGAAAAGTATGTGGAGATGTGCAGGGAAAGAGGCATATCACAGCCGTACACCAATAAATAATTGAATCTTTATATGGATTATGGTAGTATGTGTAAGAAAAAGGGCAAAAAAGCCTGAAAACAGGAGGATTCGCAGAGACATGGAACAGTACAAGAAGGAATTTATCGAATTTATGATTGACTGTAACGTACTCAAGTTTGGAGATTTCGTTACAAAGAGTGGAAGAAAGACACCATTTTTTGTCAATACAGGCTTTTACAGAACAGGTGCCCAGCTCAAGAGACTTGGCGAGTATTATGCTGAGGCTATAAATGCAGAGTTCGGTCTGGACTTTGATGTGTTATTTGGCCCTGCATACAAGGGAATACCTCTCACAGTTGCGACAACTATGTCCATAGCAGAGATGTACGATGAGGACATCAAGTATTGCTCAAACAGAAAAGAGGTAAAGGATCACGGCGACAAGGGAATACTCCTTGGAAGTCCTATAGAGGATGGCGATAAGGTTGTCATCATCGAGGATGTCACAACAGCCGGAACATCTATTCAGGAGACACTTCCTATCATCAAGGCACAGGGCGACGTGGATGTCATGGGTCTTGTGGTTTCAGTAGACAGAATGGAGAGAGGCCAGGGCGAGAAGAGTGCGCTGACAGAGATCGAGGAGAACTACGGAATCAAGACAACAGCTATCGTAACAATGGCAGAGGTAGTGGAGCATCTTTACAACAGAGAGTATAAGGGAAGAGTTATCATAGATGACACCCTTAAGGCCGCTATCGACGCTTACTACGATCAGTACGGTGTAAAGTAGATATAATATATCTTAAAATATTGTAAAAAGTCTTAAAATATTATATAAAATAAAGATATGGAGTTAAGGGCCATATCTTTATTTTTTTTGTTTATATGGGAGATTTCAACGTATGATAAAGTTTTTTAAGGCGATGTTTGGGGATGTAAGGGAATATTTCAGAAAATGGTCGGGGTGGATACTGTTCACTGTGTTGATCCTGTATTATGAATTGCTGTTTCACGGCATGAATTTCAGCCTGGATGATGGAAACATAGCCGCTATAATAGCATTTGCGGTGGTGGCGGGAGGCGTGTTCGGCGTGCTGACAGGATTTTTTCCGCCGGTCATCAATAAGATACTTGCAACGCTGTTCACGTTGTTTACGGGTGTGATCTTCATCGCCCAGTACGTATATCATTCTGTCTTCAACAACTATCTGTCTGTTATGGGAACCATAAAATTCGGCAATCAGGCTGTGGACAATGCGGACACGGTCATATCCAATATAAAGGCACAGATAGTGGACGTTATTCTTCTGGCTGTCCCGGTGCTCATAATGATCGTGTGCATATGGACATTTATGGCATTTGACAGGAGAAGGTGGTGGGTGAACCTCATAGGTGCCGCCGGAACAGCTCTGGTGTATGCCACAACACTGTTTTTGATGTGGGCTGTGGACTCGGATGTGTACAGTCCGTACAATTTATACAAGGAATATACATCGGTTGATCTCTCTGTTGAAAAGCTCGGCGTCATGGAGAGTTTTGTGGTGGATGTCAGAGAGGGTATCGCAGGCAAGAGCTCAGCACAGAGCAGGATAAACTTTGCCTCGGGTGGTGAGGTCGATATCGACTCACTTGCCTCCACAGAGAGCACAACGATGCAGGAGATTACCACCGAGACGGTGGATGTCGCGGAAGCGACCACAGAGGAGGTTGTGATCGACATATCCCCGAATGTCCTGGATCTGGATTTTGATGCCATAAATGACCTTGCGGGAAATGATGCGGTTTCATCGCTCAGCGAATATTTTGCAAATATACCCCCGACAAATAAGAATGAATATACAGGTATGTTCGAGGGCTATAATGTCATATGGATAACTGCGGAGGGGTTCTCAGGCTATGCGCTTGATTCCGGTCTGTTCCCTACACTGTCAAAACTTGCGGACGAGGGCTTTGTCTTTGAAAATTACTATCAGCCGCTATGGTATGGTTCAACATTAGGCGGAGAGTATGCAAACCTGATGGGAAGCCCGACTAAGAACGGTTCATACCTCAGTATGTGCAGGGCTGCCGACAATGAGAATGGCATGCTGTTTTCCATGGCGAATACGCTCAAGAGACTCGGCTATAGCTGTTACGGATTCCATGACAACGACTATACATATTATGACAGGAATATCACCCATACGGCGCTGGGATACGAGTGGATAGCCAGCGGTAATGGGCTTGAGTACCAGACTGACGAGAACGGGCAGGACATGTGGCCTCAGTCGGATCTTGTCATGATGGAGGAGACATTTGACAAGTATACAGAGACGCAGCCGTTCCACCTGTACTACCTGACGGTCAGCGGTCATGTGCCATATGGATACGGTGCGGCAAATGCCATGGCGGAGAAGAACAAGGCTGTGGTCAGTAACCTTAACTATGTCCTGGATACGACAAAGGCATATCTGGCATCCCAGTACGAAATGGAAAAGATGCTTGAATATATGATGAAGAGACTTGAGAAGAAGGGGCTGCTGGACAATACTGTTATCGTCCTGGCGGGGGATCATGTACCGTATGACAATATGGACGTTGTGGATGAACTGGCAGGGGAGAACTTTGGAAACAGTCTTGAGGCGTACAGGAGCAGACTTGTCATATGGTCGGCGTCGATGGAGAAGCCGGTGAGAGTTGACAAGGTGTGCAGCAGTATAGATATCCTGCCGACCATGCTCAATTTCATGGGAGTGGATTATGATTCGAGGCTCATCATAGGAAGGGATATCCTGTCAGACAGTACAGGACTGGTGCTGTTCCCGGACAGAAGCTTTATAACGGATGCATTTGAATATAACGCAGTCACGGACACGCTGACATCCCACACGGGTGCGGAGGTATCGGATGACAGCTTCATTGCGATGCAGCTATATGTCGCGGATAAATTTACAGCAGCTGACAACATAACAGAGTCGGGGTATTATACATATGTTGCCAGGTATCTGGGGATAGACGAGGATAATTGACAATATTTATCATATTAAAATGTGGAATTATTCTCAAAAACGTATTATAGTATTTGTGGCTAATACCATAGGTATGTAATGAAAATATTATGCAATAAAGAAAGAGGTTAATTATGAAACTTGGTAGAAATGATATGTGCTGGTGCGGAAGTGGTAAGAAATACAAGGCCTGTCACCTGGCTCTTGACGATAAGCTTGAGGATATGAAGAACAGAGGATTCAAGATCCCTACACATGCGATGATCAAGAACGCAGAGCAGATCGAGGGAATCAGGGAGGCTTCAAAGGTCAACACATCTGTGCTCGACTACATAACTCCATTTGTCAAGATAGGAGTGTCTACCAGAGAGCTGGATGACCTTATCTATAACTATACAAAGTCCATAGACGCTATTCCTGCATGTCTTGGATATGAGGGATATCCTAAGAGTGTGTGTATATCGGTAAATGATGTGGTATGCCACGGCATTCCAAGTGATGACATTATTCTCCAGGATGGAGATATAGTTAATATCGACTGTACAACAGAGTACAAGGGATATTTCGGAGACTCATCAAGAATGTTCATGCTGGGAAATGTTGATCCCGCATGGAAGAAGCTTGTAGAGGATACAAAGAAGGCTCTTGATATAGGTGTTGAGGTGTGCAGCAAGCCATATGTGACCATAGGAGATATAGGATATGCCATCAACAAATTTGCACAGGATCAGGGCTATTCGGTTGTCCGTGAGATAGGCGGCCATGGAGTAGGTCTTGCAATTCATGAGGAGCCTTATGTAAGTCATATAGGACAGCCTGGCAAGGATTATGTGCTTGCTCCGGGAATGGTGTTCACCATTGAACCTATGATCAACATGGGCGGCCCTGATGTATATCAGGATGCAGATGACGGCTGGACTATCTACACGGAGGATGGCTCACCATCGGCACAGTGGGAGTACACACTGGTTATGACAGAACATGGAGTGGAGATACTTGCCCACTAGGGAGTGGAATAGAATAAAAGAGCAGCAGCCTGATATGCTATCAAAGACATATCGGGCTGCTGCTTTTTGTTGTGTTAGTTATCCATTAGGATCTGCTGCCGTAAACCGGCAGACAGATTATATTACTTTGTAAGTATTCCAAGGATTTCGTTGCTTCTTGCGATGAACTTGGTCATTGCCTCTGCTGACAGTGGACGGTTGGCAAGTACGGCCAGATCATATAACTGGCAGCAGATCGTAGCTGTGTTGTCGCTGTCAGGGTTGTCCAGAACGTATTTAACAAGCTTGTTGTTGCTGTTCAGGATGAGTGTCTCTCCCTCGCCCTGACCGAACATTGATGGATCCATACCGGCCATGCCGTACATCTTCATCATTTCCTGCATACGTCTTGTCTCCTCAGGCTGGGTGAGGATAGAAGATGTATTCTCATCCTTCAGGGATTCAACCTTTACATTCAGGTTCTTCATGTCGAGAGCTTTCTCAAATGTAGCTGTGAGCTTATCCTTGTATTCCTTTGCAGTCTCCTCGGAGAGCTCCTCGCCGACAAAGTTGTCAGAGAGCTCAGCGTCTATTCTGTAGAAGTGAACATTCTCATTCTTCTGCTCAAGCAGTGTGATGAATGGGCTGTCGATGGTCTGCGTCATGATCAGCGCGTCCATGCCCTCAGCCTTGAACATATTGATGTACTGTGACTGAGCCTGCTCGTCGGTTACATAGAATACCTTGTTCTCGTATTTCTCTTTTCCTGCCTCAAGATACTCAGGGAGAGTTATATACTTGCCATCAAGATTCTTGTATATACAGAAGTCCTTCATCTTGTCGAGAAACTTGAGATCCTTCAGACAACCAAACTTGATAAATGGGTTGATGTCATCCCAGTACTTCTCGTAGTCCTCTCTGTGTGTCTTGTACATGCCGGACAGCTTGTCTGCAACCTTCTTGGTGATGTAGTCTGAGATCTTCTTGACAAATCCGTCATTCTGGAGCGCACTACGTGATACGTTCAGTGGAAGATCAGGACAGTCGATACATCCCTTTAAGAGCATGAGAAATTCAGGGATTACTTCCTTGATATTGTCGGCGACGAATACCTGGTTGTTGTACAGCTTGATCGTTCCCTCAAGGTTGTCATACTGTGTATTGATCTTAGGGAAGTACAGGATACCTTTCAGGTTGAATGGGTAGTCCATGTTCAGGTGTATCCAGAACAGAGGCTCCTTGTAGTCGTGGAATACCTTTCTGTAGAACTCCTTGTATTCCTCGTCGGTGCAGTCGTTTGGATGCTTTGCCCACAGTGGGGTAGTGGTGTTGAGTGGCTTAGGAGCTTCAGGCTTCTTCTCCTCGGTCTTTGTATCGTCTGCGTCTGGGCCCTTGCTGTCCTCAGCATTATCTGCTGTGTCGCTGACTTCCTTTGCATCCACGTCTACAGTAGCATCCTTAGGATCTTCCTGTGGCTCGTCTGCGTTGGTGTAGTAGATCTCAACAGGCATGAACGAACAATACTTGTCGATGACCTCCTTGATTCTGTATTCATTTGCAAATTCATAGCTGTCCTCGTTCAGATAAAGGGTGATGGTAGTACCTCGGTCAGCCTTAATGCACTTCTTCATGGAGTATTCAAGACCGTCCTTGCACTCCCAGTATACAGCGTCCTCGCCGTCCTTGTATGACTTTGTCTCGATGGTGACCTTGTCGGCAACCATGAATGCGGAGTAGAAGCCCAGTCCGAAGTGACCGATGATCTGTTCCTCTGTTGCCTTGTCCTTGTACTGCTCAAGGAATGCCTCGGCTCCTGAGAAAGCGATCTGGTTGATATATTTCTCAACCTCCTCCTCAGTCATACCGATACCGTTATCGGTAAATGTGATGGTCTTGTCGTTGGCACTTGTGGTCACATCTATACGATATGGCTCATCCGGCTCGTCAAATTCGCCCATGAGAGACAGCTTCTTAAGCTTTGTCACGGCATCACAGCCGTTTGATATAAGCTCCCTGACAAATATATCGTGGTCTGAATACAGCCACTTCTTGATGACAGGGAAAATGTTTTCACTGTTGATCGATAAATTTCCGTTCTTCATAATTGTATACATCTCCTTAAAATATAATGGTTTTCAATGAAAGATGTGTCATCCCCGATCTGTGTTCAATCTTAATAGAAATGTACACTGACACATCAGGCTAAAAGGTATGATAAATCAGCTGGGAACTAAAGTCAAGAAAAAATTAGCACTCGGACAAAATGAGTGCTAACAGGGACGGCGCGTAAGAAATCCGGCATCAGATGAGGTGCCGGATCTTCAAAAATCATATTAAATTTCTTCAAAAAATCAGCTTTCGGTGAAATATATTCCGGCAGTCTTCAGGAAATCCCTGATCTCCGCATCCCACACATGCTCAAGGGTCTTATCCATGGTGAATATGTTCTGGGTCGCCATGGATGTGAGTTGTATGCTCATGCCGTCATAGTAGACGTTCAAGGTGAGATTTGCCACATCGGATACCGGTATGGTGAGATGGTTCTTCTCAAGCATATCCATGATGTCCGGCTGGGAGAGCACGAGCACTATCTTGAAGCTCAGTGGCAGCTTCTTCCCTCTTATAACATTATATACATGTGGTTTTATGGACTCCCATGAGGCGTAGGATGTGGAAGCCATGAGCTCCAGCTCCTCCTTGTCATAGAAATCCTTGTTTACCCTTCCGTCAAAGCTGTATGTTATCCCGCTTTTTACAAATGCCTCCATGGCGAGAAAACGGTCAAATGTATTGTCCATCAGAAGCTTCTTCACGAAGTCCCTGGTCTCGGTGATGGTGATGTCTAACATTGAAAATCTCCTGTTTTCTGGATTGTGATCCAGCCGTATCTGCGTGCGGCTGCATGCTAAAAGTATATCAGCGGAATGTGGCAAATGCAACAATATAGATACACTGATTTATTGAATTATGGATACCCGTGTGATATAATGTACAAGGATTTAATGTCTAAATGTTATGGAGGGTTTATTTGATGAAGAAGGTTGCATATATAGCATCAGAGTGTGTGCCATTTATAAAGACGGGTGGTCTTGCGGATGTAGTTGGAACACTGCCAAAGATATTTGATAAGAACGAGTATGATGTGAGAGTCATCATGCCGAATTATCTCTGTATTCCGAACAAGTACAGGGAGAAGATGCAGTATATAACGCATTTTTATATGGACATCGGTTACAAGAATGATTATGTTGGCGTTATGTATCTGGAGTATGAGGGTGTCAAGGTATATTTCATAGATAACGAGTATTACTTTAACGGATTTACACCTTATGGTGATGTAAAGTGGGATATCGAGAAGTTCTGTTATTTCTCAAAGGCAGCGCTTTCGATCCTTCCATCGATCGGTTTCCAGCCGGATATACTTCACTGTCATGACTGGCAGGCAGGACTTGTGCCTGTATATCTCAAGACTCTGTTTGCAGGAGATATGTTCTATACAAGCATGAAGTCTGTTATGACTATTCATAATCTCCAGTTCCAGGGCAAGTGGGATATAAAGACCATTCAGGAGTATTCAGGACTCCCTGATTATGTATTTACACCGGACAAGCTGGAAATCCAGAAGGATGCTGCCATGCTCAAGGGCGGACTTGTATATGCAGATAAGATAACAACGGTAAGTAACACATATGCCAAGGAGATACAGACTCCATATTATGGAGAGGGACTTGACGGGCTCTTAAGTGCCAGATGGCAGTCACTCTGGGGCATTGTCAACGGTATAGATTACGAGGTATGGAATCCTGCAACAGATCCACAGGTATATAAGAACTACAGCGTGGATAACTTCAGACAGCTCAAGAAGATCAACAAGATCGAACTGCAGAAGGAATGTGGACTTCCTCAGGATGAGAATCAGTTTGTAATAGGAATCATATCCAGACTCACAGACCAGAAGGGTCTTGATCTGGTTGACAGGATCATGAACGATATATGCTGTGACGGAGTACAGTTCATCGTCCTCGGCACCGGTGACGGCAAGTACGAGAACATGTTCAAGTATTATCAGGGAATACATCCTGCAAAGGTATCAGCGAACATCTATTATTCAGATGAGAGATCTCATAAGATGTATGCAGGCTGCGATGTGATGCTCGTGCCTTCAAGATTTGAGCCATGTGGACTCACACAGCTCATGGCACTCAGATATGGCACAGTTCCAGTAGTAAGAGAGACAGGTGGTCTTGCAGATACTGTTGAGGCTTATAATCAGTTCGAGGGTACAGGAACAGGATTTTCATTTGCTAATTATGATGCATATGAGCTCCTCAATGCCATAAACTATGCAAAGGAAGTGTACTATAACAACAAAGAGGCATGGTATGGAATCCAGGAGCGTGGCATGAGACAGGATTACTCATGGTATAACTCAGCGAATATATATAAGGATCTCTACAATTCACTGTAGGATCAGGATAGCAGTAATGTGGTAGTAGATATGGAAGAGGCAGAGAATGAATTTGCATTTTCTGCCTTTTTTCAGGGATATAGGAGAGACAGATATGGCGTTTGACGGAATAGTGATATCCAATGTGGTAAGAGACATGAAGGAGAAACTCATCGACGGAAGGATATATAAGATATATCAGCCGGAGAAGGACGAGCTCAACATAGTAATAAAGAATAACAGGGAGAATTACAGGCTGCTCATGTCTGCGGATGCAAGCCTCCCGCTTATATACTTTCAGCAGTCCGCCAAAGAGAATCCTATGACAGCGCCGAATTTCTGTATGCTTCTCAGGAAGCATATCAACAACGGAAGGATAGTTGATGTGTATCAGCCGGGCTTTGAGAGAATAGTTGTCATGGTCATCGAGCATCTGGACGAGCTTGGAGATCTAAAGAGAAAGAAACTCATCATAGAGATCATGGGTAAGCACAGCAATATCATATTTGCCACGGATGAGAATGTCATCATCGACAGCATAAAGCATATATCCCATATGGTGAGCTCAGTGAGGGAGGTTCTTCCGGGCAGGACTTATGAGTATCCTCCGGCGGGAGGAAAGGTATCCCCGCTTGAGATAGAGCGCGGGGACTTCATAGAGCGTGTGAGCTCGAGCCCTACGAATATCATAAAGGCGATATACCAGAACATAACCGGATTTTCACCGGTTGTGGCGAGTGAGATAACCTACAGGGCAGGACTTGACGGCAACATGCCTGTGGACAGCATGAGCGAGGCGGATGTCGCAAGGCTTTATGATGAATTTGCCGGGATAGTATCTGATATAAGGAACGGGAACTATACTCCTGAGATCATACTGGACGGTTACACTCCAGTGGAGTTCTCGTCGGTGCATCTGTCGATGTACAGCGACAAGACCATAGAATCAAGGGATGACATTTCAAAGGTGCTTGATGAGTATTTCTACAGAAAGAGTGCGGTCACAAGGATAAGACAGAAGTCATCGGATCTCAGAAAGATCGTCTCGAATGCCATTGAGAGAACGAGCAAGAAGTACGACCTGCAGCTCGCTCAGTTAAAGGACACTGAATCCAGGGAAAAGTACCGTGTGTACGGAGAACTGATCAACACATATGGTTACAATATAGAACAGGGAGCGGACAGTTTTGAGGCTCTCAACTACTATACTAACGAGATGATAAAGATCCCGCTTGACAAGACCATATCTGTTATGGACAACTCCAAGAGATATTTTGCGAGATACAACAAGCTCAAGAGGACTTATGAGGCACTTACACAGCTCACTGTCGAGACGAAGAGTGAGCTGGAGCATCTTCAGTCGGTACAGACGTTCCTTGATATGGCGATAGATGAGAATTCACTGGCACAGGTCAAGGAGGAGCTCGTAGCCTGCGGATATGTAAAGGGACATTACGGACGCAAGGGCGACAGGAAAAAGTCAAAGTCAAAACCGCTGCACTACATATCCAGCGATGGATTCCATATGTATGTGGGCAAGAATAATATCCAGAACGATGAGCTCACATTTAAATTCGCAAATGGTGGGGATATGTGGTTCCATGCTAAGAAGATGCCGGGTTCCCATGTCATCGTGAGACTTGAGGGTGCGGGAGAACTTCCTGATTCTACATATGAGGAGGCGGCAAGACTTGCAGCGTATTATTCGTCTGGAAGGACGGCACCGAAGGTGGAGATAGACTATACTGAGCGCAGAAATATCAAAAAGCCTGCGGGGGCAAAGCCTGGATTTGTAATATATCATACGAATTACTCGATGATCGCAGAGCCGAGGATTGCGGGAATAGAGGAAGTACAATAAATAATTTGATTTTTAAACAGGTGTGAAGTATAATATATTATCTGTTATCAGGTAATTGAAAACAACATATAACCTGGGAATATTAGGAGACAGATATGGTAAAAAGCATGACAGGATTTGGTCGCAGCGAGAGGGTGACTGATGCATACAAGATAGTTGTAGAGATGAAGTCAGTCAATCACAGATTCTGCGACATCAATATAAAGCTCCCGAAGAAGATAAGTTTCTTTGAGACAAACATAAGAACATATCTCAAAAAATATATTGAGAGAGGAAAGGTTGACGTGTTCATCACATACGAGGATTTCTCGGATGACAATGTCAAGCTGAAGTACAACAAGGACGTTGCCGAGAAGTACATGGGATATTTCGAGGAGATGTCCAAGGATTTTGGAATTGAGAACAGCATAACACCTGCACAGCTTGGAGGCTTCCCTGACGTGTTCACGGTTGAGGAGCAGGCGGTCGACCAGGATGAGCTGTGGAAGATAATAGAGACATCCCTTGACGAGGCTGCGAAGATGTTCGTGCAGTCGAGGATAACAGAGGGAGAGAACCTTAAGAAGGACATGATCGACAAGCTTGACGGAATGAGAGCTGCCGTTGATTATATAGAGGAGATATCACCTGAACTTGTGGAGGAGTACAGGCGCAAGCTCACGGACAAGATCACAGAGGTTCTTGACAATCCTGTTATAGATGAGAACAGGATCGCCACAGAGGTCGTTATATATGCGGATAAGATATGTGTGGACGAGGAGACTGTAAGGCTTAAGAGCCATATCAGCAGCACGAAGAAGATTCTGGAGGATGGCGGAAGCGTTGGCAGGAAGCTGGACTTCATCGCACAGGAGATGAACAGAGAGGCGAACACGATACTTTCAAAGGCCAATTCACTTGATGTGTCAGACAAGGCGATACAGCTCAAGACTGACATAGAGAAGGTCAGAGAGCAGATACAGAATCTGGAATAGAATACATAATTTTTAGAGGTAATGATGATGGCAGATAAGAATACAAAGCGTGGATCGCTCATAGTCATATCCGGTTTTTCAGGAGTTGGAAAGGGCACAGTTGTCAAGAGACTTGTGTCGGATTTTGGATATAACCTTTCAGTGTCGGCGACGACAAGATCACCGAGAGAGGGTGAGGTCGATGGAAGAGAGTATTATTTCATGGATCGCAAGGATTTTGAGAATCTCATTGACTACGGCGGATTTATCGAGTGGACACAGTATGTAGAGAATTATTATGGAACTCCAAAGAAGTATGTTGAGGAGAAGCTTGCTGATGGCAAGGACGTCATACTCGAGATAGAGGTCATGGGTGCACTCAATGTCAAGAAGCAGTTCCCTGATGCGCTTCTCATATTTATATCAGCTCCAAGCATAAGCGAGCTTAAGAGCAGACTGGCAGGAAGAGGAACAGAGTCGGAGGAGACCATAATCAAGAGACTCCGAAAGGCCACAGAGGAAGCTGAGGACATGGACAAGTACGACTACATCATAGTCAACGATGATCTGGACGAGTGTATACACACCGTGGATTCAGTCATCAGAAGCTATGGCTGCAGAAGAGATAATCAGCTTGGATATATAGCCGGAATAAAAGAAGAGCTTGCAGAGATAAAGAAACTCTGATAAATTAGACTGGATAACAGTGGACAGCAGTTTAGAAGAATATTTCAATAATCATATAAGAAAGGGGATATAATATCATGTTACATCCATCATACACAGACTTAATGTCAGTAGTAAATGCAGAGGTTGAGCCAGGTGAGCAGCCTGTAGTAAACAGCAGATATTCAATCGTTCTTGCAACAGCAAAGAGAGCAAGAGAGATCATTGATGGTCAGGAGCCTATGGTGGCAGCAGACCCAAAGAAGAAGCCATTATCCATCGCTGTAGATGAAGTTTACCATGGAAAGGTAAAGATCGTCGGAGCAGACGAGGATTAACAGACCGGAATATATAGCGGTAAGTGAGAAGAATGGAGGTTGGAGCTTTTAGCACAGCCTCCTATTTTTCTGATACACAACTGTGCCGGATGTGGCATATTCTAAATAAACAGGAATATGTCGACGGGAGGTGTATCATGAGGGCGTCAGATGTTCTAAAAGGCACGGTCTATGAGATCCTGGCAGGGGACATTGACTGTCAGATTACGGATCTGGCAGATGATTCCAGAGATGTCACACAGGGAACTCTTTTTGTGTGCCGGAGAGGTGCGAGAACAGATGGACATCGCTATATAGATGATGCCGTGGCAAGGGGCGCAGCGTGTATAGTCGTGACAGATGATATCGGCATACCTGCGGAGCGGTCAGCCGGACGCTGGGGGGATACAGATGGTGTACTGATCGTGAGACTGTATGACTATCGCTACGGTATAGGAATGATATGTAATAATTTTTGGAATTTTCCGTCACGAAGTATGAAGGTTATAGGTGTGACCGGGACAAAGGGAAAGACCACGGTCGCATGTATGATAAAGTCTATGCTGGACAGATGGGGGCGTAGAACCGGTCTTGTGGGAACCATAGAGATCGATGACTGTATCCGGAAGATACCATCTGTGAACACCACTCCGGGAACGATATATCTCCATCGCAAGCTTGCAGACATGGTGGCAAATGGTGCGGAATACTGCGTTATGGAGGTATCGTCACAGGGGCTTATGCACGGCCGTGTGTCAGGGGTAGAATTTGATATATGCGTATATACAAATCTTGCTCCGGATCACATTGGGCGGAATGAACACCGCACATTTGCCGAGTATGGGAGATGGAAGAGAAGCCTGTTCTCAAAGTGTAAGACTGCGGTGATAAATGCAGATGACATGTATTCTGGGTGTATTGCTGCCGAGGCTGTGAATGCAGGGGCTGAAGTGGTATATTATGGTGTGAGGAATCACACTGCAGCCGGGGATGGCAATGTGTGTATGGCGGGAGCAATACACAGGCTAATTCTCCATAGAGTTATGGGGATAGGCTATGAGTGTGAGAGAACGGACGGGGAGAGCACTTACATGACTGTTGGCATACCGGGAGAGTTCAATGTGTACAATTCTCTTGCTGCGGTAACCACTTGCGGGATCATCGGGATACCGATGGAGGTAATGCAGGATTCGCAGTCGGATATGAAGGTGAGGGGCAGACTCGAGCCGGTGGAGATCCCGGGATACGCAAGGATATTCATCGATTATGCCCACAATGCCGTGAGCCTGGAAAATGTACTGACCACCCTCAGACAGTACAGGCCGAAGAGGCTTATATGTCTGTTCGGATGCGGCGGCAACAGATCAGCCGGGCGCCGAAAAGGCATGGGATTTGTGTCGGGCAGGCTGGCGGATATGACGGTCATAACAAGTGATAACCCGAGGTTTGAATCCCCGGAGGCGATAATGACGGATATTGAGACCGGGGTTCTCGAGGGCGGAGGAGAATATGTAAAGATATGCAGCCGTCTGGATGCTATAAGATACGCTCTGGAGATTTCGGACAGGGATGATATAGTCCTTCTGGCCGGCAAAGGCCATGAGACATATCAGGATATAGAGGGACGCAGGACACAAATGGACGAGAGAGAAATGATACGGCAGATATTGGAGGAGAAAAATGCGGGGATTGTACGCAGATGTGATAATTGATATATCCCATGAGGCGATAGACAGAACATTTCAATATGCTATTCCTGACGATATTGCCGGCAGGATACAGATAGGAAGTCAGGTCAACATTCCATTTGGCAAGGGAAATAATCTGAGAAAAGGCTATGTCATAGGGATATCGGATTCCACGGAATATGATGAGAGCAGGATAAAGTCTATAGATTCTCTGTGCGAGGACGGCGTGGCAGCTCCGGGAAGGCTCCTTGCCCTTGCGGCGTGGATAAAGGAGAACTACGGCTCCACCATGATAAATGCCATCCAGACGGTGATGCCGGTGAAAAAAACGGTTAAGTCCGTGGTGGTCAGATATGTTGTCCTTTCATGCGAGGATGTGGACACATGGGAATACAGATATATGAAGAAGAATGCCAGGGCAAAGCTCAGGCTCCTCCGCGAGCTTATGGTGAGACCTGAGCTCCCAATGACGGAGGCCACCGGGACTTTGAATGTGTCACATCAGGCGGTTAAGGCCATGGAGGACGAAGGTGTCGTTCGTATCGTTGAGGACAGCAGATACCGGGATGTGGTGTCTGACGCGGTGAGGCAGCAGGCATTTGAGGCTCCTGATATAGAGCTTAACAGTGACCAGCAGAGGATAGTCGATGATTTCGTAAGTGATGCAGATCAGGGTATACACAGGACATATCTTCTTCATGGCGTGACGGGAAGCGGCAAGACTGAGGTGTATGTGAGGTGTATCCGTGAAGTCGTCCGCGCGGGCAGACAGGCGATCGTGCTGATACCTGAGATAGCACTCACGTATCAGACACTGACATATTTCTCCAGATACTTTGGTAACCGTGTGACCATGGTCAACTCAAAGCTCAGCAGCGGGGAGAAGTATGATCAGTTTGAGCGCGCAAGGAAGGGCGATGTGGATGTGGTGATAGGCCCGAGGTCTGCGCTGTTTACCCCATTTGAGAAGCTGGGACTTATAATAATAGATGAGGAGCATGAGAGCAGCTATAAGAGTGACAGCCCGCCAAAATATCACGCAAGGGAGACTGCCATAGAACGTGCAAGGCTTGAGGGGGCGAGTGTCATACTCGGTTCCGCAACTCCTTCTGTGGAGAGCTACAAGCGTGCACTGGCGGGTGAGTACAGGCTGTGGACCATGGACAGCCGTGTTGAGGGCAGAGCCATGGCAGAGACAAGCATAGTAGATCTCAGGGATGAACTCCACCGGGGCAACAGATCCATAATAAGCGACGAGCTTGCAAATGATATAGCGGACAGGCTCAGCAAGCGGGAACAGATCATGCTGTTCATCAACAAGCGGGGATATAACAGCTTTGTATCCTGCAGGAGCTGCGGAGAGGCAGTGAAATGCCCGCACTGTGACGTGTCCATGGCACTGCACTCTGGAAATAATACACAGAAGGGCGTGCTTGTGTGCCACTACTGCGGATTCAGAATGCCGGAGCCGGACAAATGTCCGGCGTGCGGTTCAAAGCTCATAGGAGGCTATGGAGTCGGAACCGAGAAGGTCGAGCAGGAGGTACGCAGGTTGTTCCCGGAGGCCAGGACCTTAAGGATGGACAGGGATACGACCTCGAAGAAGAATTCTCATGAGCAGATACTTGAGAGCTTCGGAAGAGGCGATGCGGACATACTCATAGGAACCCAGATGATAGTCAAGGGACATGACTTTTCCAGAGTGACACTTGTGGGTGTGCTGCTGGCGGATCTCACACTGTTCAGCGGAGACTACAGAGCCGGTGAGAGGACATTTGACCTGCTGACCCAGGCTGCGGGAAGAGCCGGAAGAGGTGATGTGCCCGGAAAGGTTGTGATACAGACCTACAAGCCGGACAACTACGCCATAACTGCGGCAGCGTCCCAGGATTACAGGGCATTCTACGATATCGAGGAGGCGTACAGATCACTCATGAGGTATCCGCCGGAGTGGAATATGATGGTCATAATGGGCGCGGGCATGGACGAAGAACAGCTTGCCAATATAATGGATAGGATGTATTCTCTTATAAGGGGAAAATATATAAATGCAGGACATCTGTCGGTGATCGGTCCTTCGGAACCGGCCATATCAAAGATAAAGGATGTGTACAGGCGGGTGTTGTATATAAAACACCGGGATTACAGGATGCTGGTGGATGTCAAGGATTATGTCGAGGAATGGCTTAAGGAGAACGGAGAGAACGATGTGAGCGTATTCTTTGACCTGAATCCGGTAAATATGTATTAGTGAAAAGGAGATTTGTGGACATGGCGATAAGAAATATAAGATATGACGGAGATGACATACTCAGAAAGGTGTGCAGACCGGTTGAGAAGATGGATGACAGAACACTTACACTCATAGATGACATGTTTGATACCATGTATGAGGCAAATGGAGTTGGACTTGCCGCACCTCAGGTTGGAATCCTCAAGAGGATAGTTGTTATTGATGTCGGCGATGACAATCCACTCTGTCTTATAAATCCTGTGATAACAGAATCAGACGGAGAGCAGACAGGTGAGGAGGGATGCCTCAGCCTTCCTGGAAAATTTGGAACAGTTACAAGACCTATGCATGTAATATGCAAGGCATTTGACGAGAATATGGAGGAGTTTACAGTCGAGGGAGAGGGACTTCTGGCGAGAGCTATCTGCCACGAGCTTGATCATCTTGACGGAAAGCTCTACAAGGATCTTGTCGAGGATGGCCTTCACGAGGTAGAGCAGAATTAAGAGATACTTAACCTATAACAAGGAGGACATGCAGATGAGAGTTATATATATGGGAACCCCTGATTTTGCCGTGCACGCACTTGTATCCATAGTGGAAGCGGGACATGACGTTGTGGCATGCTTTACGCAGCCGGACAAGGCAAAGGGAAGGAGCAAAAAGCTTCAACCGACACCGGTGAAGGTACAGGCAATGGAATATGATATTCCGGTATATCAGCCGGTGAAGCTCCGTGAGCAGGAGAACGTGGACATCATCAGAGAGTATGCACCTGATGTGATAGTTGTGGCAGCATATGGCCAGATACTCCCTGAGAGCATACTCAATATTCCGAAGTACGGATGTGTCAATATCCATGCATCGCTGCTCCCGAAGTACCGCGGTGCGGCGCCTATCGAGTGGGCGATCATTGACGGCGAGAAGGAGACCGGAGTCACCACCATGTACATGGCAAAGGGACTTGATACCGGAGATATGATAGAACATTCGATTGTGTCTATCGGTGACGATGACACTGGAGAGACATTGACGGACAAGCTTGCGGCAAGCGGTGCGCAGCTTATACTGTCAACCCTTGAAAAGCTTGAGAATGGAACTGCGGTCCGGACACCTCAGGATGACAGCCTGAGCTGTTACGCTTCCATGTTGAACAAGGGTATGGGAGATATAGATTTCAATGAGCCGGCAGAGAAGATAGAGAGACTTGTGAGAGGCCTTCAGCCATGGCCTTGTGCATACACAGGGATAGGCGGCAAGAATGTCAAGATATATGGGGCAAAGGTAGTGAGCCGTGAGGATGGCATTGCACCGGGTGAGATAACCATGGTGACCAAGAAGACATTTGCCATAGCGTGTGGACAGGATGCACTCCAGATAACAAGATTACAGCCTGAGGGCAAGAAGCCTATGGATGCGGCGGCGTTCCTTGCGGGCAATAAACTCACAGCCGGAGAGCACATCTGATCAAATATATCTGATGAAGAATGGACAGAGGTAGAATGGATACAAAGACTCGAGAGGTGGTTCTGACCACATTACTGGACATAGAGAAAAATCATACATTTTCAAATATAGCACTTGGAACGGCACTCCGCGCCAACCAGTTCATGAGCAAACAGGACAGGGCGTACATCACGAGAATGGTCGAGGGAGTCACAGAGCAGAGGATAAAGCTGGACTACATAATAAACCAGTTTTCCAAAACAAAGGTGAACAAGTGCAAGCCGCTCATTAGGTGCGTCCTCAGGATGGGAACTTACGAGCTGTTCTTTATGGATTCTGTTCCGGATTCGGCTGCCTGCAACCTGTCGGTGAAGCTGGCGGTGGATCATGGATTTGGAAGCCTCAGAGGCTTTGTCAACGGAGTGCTCAGAAATATCGCAAGAAACAGGGATGGTATAAAATACCCTGATAAGAACACATCACCTTTGGAATACTATTCGGTTGAATATTCAGTTCCTGTGGAGCTTGTGGAGATACTGCTGCAGGACTATGACAGCGAAACGGTGGACAGGATACTCGGAAGCAGCTACGAAATGCGTCCGACATCCATAAGGGTGAATACAGACAGGATAAGCGTTGATGAAGTCGAGAGGAAGCTGGAGACCGCTGGAATAGAGACAGTGCGAGGAAGCCTGAATGACACATCACTTCTTATAAAGGGATATGATTATGTCAGAAGGATCCCAGGATTCATGGATGGAGAATTTGTTGTACAGGATCAGAGTTCGTGTCTGGCTGTAAGGGCAGCAGGTATACAGAATGGAGATCTGGTGGTGGATGTGTGTGCAGCACCGGGCGGCAAAACCATGTATGCCGCAAGTCTTGCGGGACAGACAGGAAGGGTTATCTCAAGGGATCTCACCGAGAACAAGACGGAGCTCATAGAGGAGAACGTGGACAGACTTGGACTGACAAATGTCACTGTTGAGGCATGGGATGCGAGAGACCTTGATGAGAACCTTGTCGGAAAGGCTGATGTGGTAATAGCAGACCTTCCGTGTTCGGGACTTGGCATAATGGGCAGGAAGAACGATATCAAGTACAATGTGACAGGTGACAGCATAGACGAGCTGGCACAGCTTCAAAGGGATATTCTTGACACTGTATCCAGATATGTGAAAACGGGTGGAACACTGGTGTATTCGACATGTACTATAGACAGCAGGGAGAATCAGAACAATGTTAAGTGGTTTGTGGAAAATCATGATTTTGAGACTGTGAGTATAGATGAGATCGTACCGAGGCACGGTGGCGATAAAGGATATGTAACTCTGTTACAGGGAGTAGATGAGTGTGATGGATTTTTCATATCGAAGTTCGTGCGTACAAAATAGATAGAACATGTATAAAAGATTGGACAGAGTATGGAAGTAAAGGATAGAGAAGATAAGGATATTAGACAGCCGGATTTGAAATCAATGAATATGGAAGAACTCAGGAACTGGGTCACCGGTGCCGGTCAGCCGGCATTCAGGGCGAAGCAGATATATCAGTGGTTTCATGTGAAGCTTGCGG
Organism: Coprococcus aceti; assembly: GCF_025567285.1. Lineage (NCBI taxonomy): Bacteria > Bacillati > Bacillota > Clostridia > Lachnospirales > Lachnospiraceae > Coprococcus > Coprococcus aceti. The sequence goes on along the minus strand of NZ_JAOQJT010000009.1, from coordinate 26,148 downwards.
ACGGAACGGAGGAGATGACCAATCTGCCGAAAAGCCTCAGAGAGAAGATGGATGAATATGGAATATATGGTGTGAGCGTTGTCACCAGACTCATTTCAGAGGATGACGGCACAAATAAATTCCTGTTCAGACTCCATGATGGGAATGTCATAGAGAGCGTGCTCATGAAGTACAAGCATGGCAATTCCGTGTGCATATCATCCCAGGTGGGCTGCCGTATGGGCTGCAGGTTCTGTGCATCGACCATAGGCGGGCTGGTGAGGAATCTCACAGCGTCTGAGATGCTGTCACAGATATACAGCATCCAGAAGATAACAGGTGAGCGTGTGTCAAATGTGGTCGTGATGGGAACAGGAGAGCCGCTGGATAACTTTGACAATCTTGTCAGGTTCATAGAGATGCTGACGGACGAGAATGGACTGAACATAAGCCAGAGAAATGTCACAGTGTCGAGCTGCGGTTTAGTGCCTGAGATAAAGAGGCTTGCGGATATGGGGCTTTCCATTACATTTGCATTGTCGCTTCACGCGCCAAATGACGAGGACAGAAGGGCACTCATGCCGATAGCCAACAGATACAGCATTGCAGAGGTTCTGGACGCCTGTGATTATTACTTTGACAGGACGGGCAGGAGGATAACATTTGAGTATTCTCTTGTAAAAGGGCAGAATGACAGCCCTGAGAAGGCATGCGAGCTGGCGCGTCTCATAAGGGGAAGAAACTGCCATGTGAACCTCATTCCCGTAAATCCGATCAAGGAGAGGGATTACGAGAGGGCGGATAACAGCGCCATTGAGAATTTCAAAAATATTCTGGAAAGAAACCAGATAACAGCTACGGTGCGAAGAAGCATGGGGCGTGACATAGACGCAGCGTGCGGACAGCTCCGCCGTAAATATGAGGAGGAGAACAAGACGGATAAATAGTTCGTCTTGTTCTTTTTTATGTGTTGTGCTAAAATAGGCAAGGTGGCGTATCAGATAATATTTTAGGCTGATGGAGAGAATATATGAAATCATTTGGAATAACAGATGTTGGAAAAAAGCGTTCCATGAATCAGGACAGCATATTTTATACAGATGAGCCAATAGGGGCTATCAGCAATCTGTACATAGTTGCGGATGGCATGGGCGGTCATAAGGCCGGGGACGTTGCATCCAGAACGGCGATTGAAGCCGCAGTTGAATATATAAGTGAAAGCGAGATAAGCAATCCTGTATCGCTGCTCAAGAGGGCGATAATATATGCCAATGACAAGGTGTATAAGCTTGCGCTCAGCAATCCGGAGGATTACGCAGGTATGGGAACGACATTTGTAGCTGCAGTGATCGATGATGGAATCATGTATGTCGCGAATATAGGTGACAGCAGATTATATATAGTTAACAATGAGATAAGACAGGTCACACTTGATCACTCATTGGTTGAGGAGCTGATAAGGAATGGTCAGCTCGACAGGAATAAGGGACGGAATCATCCAGAGAAGAACATTATAACCCGAGCACTTGGAATAGGTGATGATGTGGTTCCGGATTTCTTTGAAGTAGAACTTTCAGCGGATGATAAGATCCTTCTATGTTCTGATGGTTTGTCGAACATGATAGAGGACGACGAGATTCGGGACATTGTATCAGAGTCGGATGATCTTAAGACAGTCGGTGAGAAGCTGGTGGAGAGAGCGAATTACTACGGCGGCAAGGACAATATATCTGCCGTTGTAGCTGCGATAGATTGGGAGGAATAAATTGGTATGTTAAATCCGGGAACGATGCTCAGCGGTCGTTATGAGATCATAGAATTGGTTGGATCTGGCGGTATGTCAGAGGTATATAAGGCAAAATGTCATGTGTTAAACAGATATGTTGCCATAAAGGTGCTTAAGCCTGAGTTCAGCTCAGACGTTAATTTTGTTACAAAGTTCAGGATAGAGGCCCAGTCTGCGGCGGGGCTGTCACATCCTAATATTGTGAATGTATACGATGTCGGTGAGGACAACGGAATATATTATATAGTAATGGAGCTTGTGGAGGGAACCACCCTCAAGGAATATATACAGGCCCACGGTAGAATAGAGCCTATGCAGGCGATTGATTTTGCCATACAGATAGCCCAGGGACTTCAGGCAGCCCATGAGCATCACACGATACACAGAGATATAAAGCCTCAGAACATCATCATGTCGAACAACGGCACGCTGAAGGTTACTGATTTCGGAATCGCAAGAGCCGCATCGTCAAGCACGACCACGACAAATGCGATGGGCAGTGTTCACTACATATCACCGGAGCAGGCAAGGGGCGGATTCTCAGATGAGAGAAGTGATATTTATTCACTCGGTATCACCATGTATGAGATGCTCACAGGACATGTTCCATTTGAAGGCGAGAACAATGTGGCTATAGCGCTGATGCACATTCAGGGCGAGATGGTATCACCTAGGGAGTATTACCCGGATATACCTACAAGCCTTGAGAAGATCATAAAAAAGTGTACACAGAAGAAGCCGGAGAGACGATATCTCACAGCAAATGCGCTTATAGCTGATCTCAACAGAGTAAAAGAGAATCCTAATATAGATTGTATAGTAGTGCCTAAGACCAGCGTTCCTACATCCCCTACCATTGAGATGACAAAGCAGGAGATGGAGATGATCAAGACCGGAAGACAGGTCGATAAGGCAGATACTACGGAGATTCCACCTGTAAGTCCGAGAACGTCAGAGATCAAGGCTAACGTGCCAGTTATGCCGCCGTCACAGTTCGACGATCTGTTCCCAGATGACGACGATGAAGAGGATGATACGGACGAGTCAGTGGCAGATGATGGAGAACAGGAGCAGGAATACGATGGAGAAGAGGAGCTTGATCCAAGGCTTAAGAAGATAATCATGGTATCAAGTATTGCCATCGCGGTAGTTCTTGCCATACTTGCCATACTTCTCATAGGCAAGATAGCCGGTTGGAATATTCTGGGCGGTAAGGGTAAGACGGAGGGAAGCACCGATGTCATAACCACAGAGGGAGCGAACGACACAACTGCACAAGAGACAGTACCTATGGTCAATGTAGTAGGTCTGTATAAGACTGCGGCTGAGGAGCAGATGAAGAAGAATGGCTTCACCAACTATACATTTGTGGAGAAGACAGATGCCACAGTTGAGAAGGGCTATGTAATATCACAGAGTATAGATGATGGAACATCCATAACAAAGGATACACAGATAACTATTTACGTGTCATCTGGCAAGGAAAAGACCAAGGTGCCGAATGTTCTCGGATATGAGGACAGTCAGGCCACAACATTGCTCGAGGAGGCAGGACTTAAGGTAACACATGGCTATGCGTACGATGATAATGTTGAGAAGGATCATGTAATATCCTCAGATCCTGTTGCCGGAACAGAGGTTGAGGAGGGCTCAACAGTCAAGATAATCATCAGTAACGGTAAGGAGACTAAGAAGATCGCAGTTCCTAACCTCAAGGGTAGGTCTGAGGCAGATGCAGCAGCTAAGCTTCAGGAGGTCAACCTGGTAGGCAATCCAAGCTATGAGTACAGCGATGATGTGAAGGAAGGCCAGGTAATATCACAGGATCCTGAGGTCAACACTGAGGTTGACGAGGGAACTACCGTGTCATATGTTGTCAGTAAGGGACCTCAGAAGGTTACATACTCTGTATCTTTCAGCGGTTCAATATCGAATATAGAGTTTGATTTTGATACATTTGGAAGTGTGACAGTTGACATCTCATACACAATAGGCAGACAGACATTCTCTGTATACAGCGGCAAGGCTGGTGCAGGAGACTTCCCTATCAATATAGATGGAGTTGAGGGTCCTACAGGACTTGAGAGCAACCAGGGATCATTCTCTGTGACCATCACGGATTCAGAGGGAATAGATGTCACATCAAGCTTTAACACGGGCGGTTTGTCCGCTACATTTACACAGGAGAGTAATTAGTAGTGGCAGATATCATATCAGGAAAGATAATCAAAGGAATCGGTGGATTCTATTATATAGACGCCGAGGATGGACATTTGTACGAATGTAAGGCGAAGGGCATCTTCAGAAACAAAAAGATCAAGCCCCTTGTCGGAGATAATGTGAATATAGAGATACTTGATCCTGAGAACAATCTAGGTAATATCGTTGAGATATTGCCTAGATTTAACTCTTTAATAAGACCTGCTGTGGCAAATGTGGATCAGACGATCATAATATTTGCCGTGAGCGAGCCTGAGCCGAACTTTAACCTGCTTGACAGATTCCTTGTCAGCATGGAGAAAAGCGGTGTTGAGACTATCATTTGTTTTAACAAGACGGATCTTTCGCCGGACAATATGGAGGCTTGCAGATCATACAGCAAGAGCGGGTATGAGACAATCTTCATAAGCGCCAGGGAAGGCGAGGGCATAGACAGGCTCAGGGAGATCATAAAAGACCGCACAACGGTGTTTGCGGGGCCATCGGGAGTCGGCAAGTCGTCTACTCTCAATGCGATCAAGCCAGAGGCGGAGGCCCAGACAGGCGCTATAAGTGACAAGATAAAGCGTGGCAAGCACACCACGAGACATTCTGAGCTCATGCACATTGGCGGCAGGACATATATTATGGACACACCGGGCTTTTCATCGCTCTATGTTGATTCCATAGAGGCGGAGGATCTCAAGGAGTATTTCCCGGATATTGCGGCATATACGGGAAAGTGCAGATTCAACATGTGCAATCATGTCAGTGAGCCGGATTGTCTGGTAAAGCAGGCGGTTGCGGACGGAGAGATAAGCCGTATAAGATACGAAGATTATGTAATGATATATAACGACTTAAAAGAAAAGAGGAAATGGTAATGATAATTCTTTCACCTTCATTATTGTCAGTTGATTTTGCACATATTGCGGACGGCATTGCAGAGCTTGACAGAGCGAAAGTTCCTGCGCTGCACCTTGACGTTATGGACGGTGCGTTTGTTCCGAACATATCATTTGGTGCGCCTGTCATAAAGTGTCTCAGAAAAGAGACGAACATGATATTTGACGTGCATCTCATGATAGAGGAGCCGGACAGATATCTTGAGGATTTCAGGAAGGCAGGTGCTGACTGGGTAACCGTACATGCAGAGAGCTGTAAGCATCTGCACAGAACCGTTGCCAGGATACATGAGCTTGGAATGAAGGCCGGAGTGGCACTCAATCCGGCAACTCCTGTATCAGTGCTTGACTATGTGATAGACGATCTGGATATGGTACTTGTTATGAGTGTCAATCCGGGATTCGGCGGACAGTCATTTATTCCTTCAGCACTCAGAAAGGTGGCTGAGGTCAGAAAAATGGCAGATGACAGAGGCCTTGAGCTCAATATAGAGGTGGATGGTGGAGTCAATTTGAAGAATGTGGGTGACGTCATAGAAGCCGGTGCAAATGTCATAGTTGCCGGTTCTGCGGTATTCGGCGGTGATGCTTATGAGAACAGCTGCAGCTTTCTCAAAGTATTTGAGAAATATGAGGCATAGATAATAAAGGGCAAATAGTGATATGAAGAGTTATATTATAATATCCGGAGGCAGAGTTGATCTGTATTCACTTCAGGGAATCATGGACAGACACCTTGAAAGCAGCAGAGTGATAGCTGTGGACAAGGGTATAGAGACCTGCAATAAGATAGGAATAGTACCGGATGTGATCGTGGGTGACTTCGATTCAGCCAGCAAGGTGACTGTGGGCGTGTACAGGAAGATGGCTAAAAAGATGCACTCCATACAGTTTGTTGATCTGGACACACACAAGGACTTCACGGATACTCATGTAGCCATCATGCATGCCATGGAGGAAGGTGCTACGGATATTTATATATCGGGGGCCACAGGAACAAGACTTGATCACACAATGGCAAACATAGGGCTACTCAAGGAATGTGCGGATAAAGGCGTAAATGCGTATATAGAGGATGACCATAATGTAATAACCATGATAAATTCCAGTGCCGGAATAAGCCGGCTGGAGGGATACGATTATATATCTTTTATACCGTACGGTGGATGTGTCACGGGGGTAACACTTACAGGGTTTGAATACAACGTGGAGAATCGTACATTTGAGATAGGAGACAGCCTTGGAGTGAGCAACCGGGTTGTATCGGAGGATGCAAGGATAGAGATAGAAGATGGCTATATGATCGTCAATTACAGCCGTGACTGATATGGTTTAAAAGACCAGGCATATAAACTACAATATAAATATAACGAAAAAGCTCTGCACAGTGTATTATCTGTGCAGAGCTTTTTCACATAGCAGTTTGTTATATTCCTTTACTTTTTCTTGGAGTTCTTTTTACCCTTTTCAGGATATTTCTCGTTTATCTTTTCTTTTATCTTTTCGTGCCTGTCGGCTACTTTGTTTTTTGCTGATGACTTTTTCTTCTGGTCGGACTTCTGGTCGTTCTTTGACTCATTCTTTTGCTCGTCGCCGGAAACCTTAGCTTTGTTATCAGGTTCATCAGGTGTTGTTAACTCACGGAGTTCGCGGATGCTGGCATCAAAGCTTTCTGTTATCGGATCGGCATACATGGATGAATAATATGCATACAGAGCCTTGTATTCCTCAGATGTCTTGTATCCGGTGATGTAGATGTGTCCGTGCATCTCGTCCATATGGATACCCCTGATCTTCTTGGCAATGTGAAGGCCGATGTTCTTACAGTGGCTTCCGATCCTGTCAAGACTTGTGAGAATGTCAACCAGTGCAAATCCTCCAGGGATACCACATTCGCCCATCTGAAGTCTCACAACGTGGTGATCCTTTATAAGCTCTGTTATCTCGCTGATGGTCTGTGCAAGTGGCTCTATTCTTGATATTGCCTGAAGATCGTCCTCCTTGAAGGCGTTCAGAGTCATATCAATAATATTGTTAGTCGCCTTGAGCGCTGTCTGGATCTCATTCATTCCCTGATCTGAGAAGTTTATCTTCTGATCTATTATATTTCTCGATACAACGAGAAGATTCTCACAGTGGTCACCAATCCTTTCCATATCACTCAGACTGTTCAGAAGCTCAGACACATCAAGTCGTTCGGATCTGGACATGTTGTTCTGTGATGTTACCTTGAGGAGGAAGTTGTTGAGTGAGCTCTCACATTTGTCTATGAAATCCTCATTCTCCTCGAGTTTGGCGGCATCTTCTTCATTGAAATCACTGATGAGTCTGCATGCTATTGCAAAGTTCTCTCTTATGCAGTCAGCCATGGCAAACATGACATTTCTTGCCTGTGAAATAGCGATGGAAGGGGTAGCGATAAGTCTCGGATCCAGTGTGGCGAGCTCTTTGTCGATCTTGGACTCCTCGTCGTCCCTGATGATCTTTCCTGTAAGTTTTGCCACCTGATTGGAGAATGGCAGAAGTATCAGGCTTATGATAAAGTTGAACAGGAAGTGGACGTTTGCAATGTTACCACGGTTTACGACCTTGTCCATGAAAGGCATGTCTATGAAAAGCTGAAGTCCGTATATGACAATAACAAAGAACACAGCTCCGAATATGTTAAAGAGAAGATATGAGAGAGAAACTCTCTTTGCCTTCTTGTTCGCACCGATTCCCCCGAGGATAATGGTCATACACTTACCGATGTTCTGACCGATAATGATAGGAATGGCTGTTCCGTATGTAACGACGCCTGTGGACGAAATGGCCTGGAGTATACCTACTGATGCAGATGAACTCTGTATGATGGCTGTGAGCACAAGTCCTATTAAAATACCAAGTAATGGGTTATTAAACGATGTGAACAGATTCTGGAAGCTCTCTGATTCCTTAAGTGGCGCAAATACACCCTCCATGGTATTCATGCCGAGGAAGAGGATTCCAAGACCAACAAGAATACTTGCAATATCACGTTTCTTGTTGTTATTTGTAAATAGTATGATAAATGCACCTATACATATAAGGATAGGAGCAAATGATGACGGTTTTAAAAGTTTAAGAAGAATATTAGTCTCCGCAAGATCTCCAAGACGAAGGATCTGTGCGGTCGCGGTACTACCGATGTTGGCACCAAACACGACAGGTATGGCCTGCCCAAGCTTCATGATTCCGGCATTTACAAAGCCGATGAGCATGATGGTCGTTGCTGCCGAACTCTGAATGATGGCTGTTACGGCTGTACCGAGTGTAAAACCCTTGATAGTTCCCGTGAACTGATTTTTTCCGGTTGTAAGTTTCTCAAGAACCTTTTCCAGACTGCCACCGGCGAGATTCTTCAGCGAGGCACCCATGAGATTCATTCCGAACAGAAATAAACCTACGCCTCCGAGCAATGTTAAAATAGAAAATAAATCCAAAATTATAGCCCTCCTGAGTAAAATGAATTTTACCTGTGTTTCGGACAGGTAAAAAATATGTAATAAATATGTAAAATCCCATACGATTCAGATTATAACACATCACTAGTTTTTGTACTATTGAAAAAATAATGCAATTGATGGTAACATTTCGGCAAATGTCACAATAAATATGATGGTGGCGGCAAAACTTCAACTGTGGTAGAATGAGCAGGGTATATTATATAAAAATGATAACGAAGATTCAGATAAAAGAATGGAGTGGCTGATACATGTCTGTTTTTAGTGATAAGAGAGTATTTGGAATCAAAAGGCAGAACTGTGGCGGTGTGTCCACCGCAGGGCAGGTATGCGCCAATGATGTAATATTGTGGGTCATATTTCTGCTGCCTATTAATATAGTAATACATGGTGCAGGACAGTGCCTTGTGGCCATGGGATTGTTCGTGGGCAATGTTGTCGGATGGATATTTCTGTCAAAGCGTATGAATTCGTATGCTGAGATATCCCCTAAAAAGATACACAATGCTCCGGAGCTGTTCGCAGCAAGATATGGGTCATGGAAGTTGAAAGATCTGGTGTCCGTCATATGGATAGTGACGCTTGGCCTGATACTGGTGTCTGTTCTCAAGGTTATCGTATCGGTTGTCGCCTATTTTATGGACATGCCGGAGAGCATAAGCCTTGCCATCATAGTGTCATTTCTCATCCTTGCCACCATACTGGTTGACAATAAGCTGATGGGAATAATCAAGACAATAGTGTTCATAATGGTTATAATCGTATGTCTGACGATGATCGGACTGGTATTTTACAGGATGGATGCGAGGGAGATACTTGACAATTACAGGAGATCAAGGCTTGCAGGGGGAACCAGCATTTATCTGAATATACTGTATTACGATGGCAAAACAGTGGATATAGGAAGTGCGATATCCATGACGGGAGTAGGACTTGGATGTATAGCCATGCCGCTGATGTACAAGGGTGTCTTAAATATCCGGGATAACAAGGAGCTCGATGTCGGAAGAATATGGGCTGTAATCTTTGAAGGGTTCACAATACTTTCAAGCTGTATACTGGCACTTCTGGTCGTACCGGTGCTCTATCCTGAGAAGGCATGGGCAAATATGAACTCATTCCAGGTGTACAACCTGATGCTCAAGAAGCTGCTTGGAACGGGAACCTATGCGTATGTGTTCAGATTTGCCGCGCTTATGGTGTTTATAGCGGCGGTTGTCGTAATGCTGGAATCGTTCATGAGAAATATATGCGAACATATAAGAGGGCTTGTTCCGGCAATCTCAAGAGCCGGTGGAATCGCAAAGCTTCTTATAGATATAGGTGTTGTTGTGCTGACCGGATGCTGCATTTTCCTGGTGGCAGAGTTTGTTGAATTCAACAGAGAGCATATGATCGCCGAAAACTGGGGATTGTGTGCGGCGGCACTTGCGGCTCCTCTTTTCTGTACACTGACGTACAGGCATGCGACCGGAAAAGGCATGTATGCCGGAATAATAGCAGGAATACTCACATTTGTTATGTGGAAATATCTCCCGTTTGTGAACGGAGGCAGCCTGGCGGCATACTCGGGTATCAGCGGTGACGTGGTTGGATTTGCAGTGAGTCTGCTGTTCACCATTGGAGTAAGTGTGTGCACGCAGAAAAATACAGAGGAAGAACTGAAGATATTTGACAGGATGAGGGCTGATCAGGCCTGATCTGAAGGAGTTCATATGATATACAGGATTGCCTGCGTCGGCAGGATAAAGGAACAGCATTTTACGCAGATGTTAAATGAATATAAGAAGGAGATCGACAAGAGAGGGCGTCTGGAGATATGCGAGGTTCCTGACGAGAGGATACCTCAGAAGGCTGGCGACAAGGTAAATGCCATGATCATTGAGGCCGAGGCGGACAGGCTGAGACATGTGATCGGGAGAGACGACTATGTTATCGCACTGTGTATAGAAGGAAAGAAGACGACCACGGAAGGACTTGCCGATCAGGTCCGCAGGGCATCGGAGCGCGGACATGACACGGTTACATTTGTGATAGGGGGATCTCTTGGACTTGCTGCAGATATAGTGAGGAGGGCTGATTACAGGATGAGCGTGTCGGATATGACATTTCCGCATCAGCTCATAAGGGTGACGCTGGCGGAGCAGCTTGCGATCATAAGCCGGAGCTGACAGGGATTATTTGTGGTAGGTTATGTTGTTCAGGATAGTGTATGCCCTGTAGGTCTGCTCGGACAGCAGGAGGGCAGTCATCTCGGCGGACGGCTGTACTGAACAGAGAGAGAAATTTTCCATATCAGCTGTGAGTGATTCATCGTACCCTATGTAGAAGTTTATCTTTGAGGTACCGCTTGAAGTCAGACTGTTGATGCGGGCTGCGTAGTCCTCAGATGAGATGGTATCGGAGCCGGATATGCAGTAGTTTGTGGTGTTTTTCCCTGAGGTGCATTTAATTTTCCCTGCAACACATACTATAGACAGAGTACAGTATGGAGAAAGTCTCTTGACGTACTCGGCGATGGCTTTCTGATACAAAGGGTTGATTTTTTTCTGATTAACGTATATGTTTATATCCATGTGATTTCTCCTAAAGTCAGAAATGGGCGGCAGGATGGCGTAACGGCATCCTAACTCTGACATTATATAGCATCAAGGAGAAAATATATAGCAAATTATGTTATAACATTATGGAGGATAAAATGAGTAAAAAATTACTGGCACTTGATATTGACGGAACGCTGACAAATACTCAGAAGGATATTACTCCGGCAACGCTGGAGAAAATAATAGAGGCACAGGAGAAGGGGCATATCGTTGCGATAGCATCGGGACGTCCACTGCCTGGAATAAGGAAGATAGCAGACACCATAGAGCTTGACAGATTTGGCGGATATGTGCTTGCTTTCAACGGCGGAAGGATCGTCGATTACAGTACCGGCGAGGTGGTATATCAGGCTGTGCTTGACAATGATGTGGTGAGGGATATATATGATTACTGTCTGAAAGCGGGCTGCGGAATGGTGACATACGATGGAGACCGAGTTATAACCGGAACTGATATAGACGGATACATGACATTTGAGGCAAGTATCAATCATATGGAGATCATGAGGATAGATAACTTCAGGGAATATATCGATTTTCCTCTCAACAAATGTCTTCTTACCGCAGATCCTGACAAGGCGGAGAAGATAGAGCAGGAGCTTGCAGAAAAGTTCGGTGATCAGCTTAATATATTCCGCTCGGAGCCATATTTTGTGGAGATCATGCCGCCAAATGTTCACAAGGCAACATCCCTTGAGAAGCTTCTTGAGGTCCTTGATATGGACAGAAAGGATCTTGTGGCGTGCGGTGACGGATATAATGACCTCACGATGATAGAGTATGCCGGGGTGGGAGTCGCCATGGCAAATGCACAGGACATAGTGAAGGAACATGCCGATTATATAACATTGTCAAATGACGAGGACGGACTTGTGCCGGTGGTGGACAAGTTTATCCTGGCTGACTGATCAAGTATAAAAAATGTGTGAATTATGTGTATCCCGTTGAATTGATGAGATATTTGTAGTAAAATGTATTGTTATATGAGTTAAATTTTGACAGATACATTCGATATTTAGGAGAAAAATATGGGAAATAAAATGAGTGGTCATGATGACGATGATATGAAGCGTGTTAAGGGCAGATATGCCGGAGAGATGCTTTTTGACGATGAAGATGATTACGATGACGATGCCGACGATTATTCAGATGATCATGGCAGAACCGGTATTGCAAAGGATGATTATTCCGACAGCGCATTTGGACCGGGCGCAGACGATGAAGAGGATGCGGCATCAGAAGAGGAAGCTTATACATCGGATGATGAATATTATGAAGATGAATATGCGGAAGAAGAGCAGGATATGAAGGATCAGAAGAGAAAGAAAAAGAACAGAGTATGGGGAATCATACTTGCAATCGAGGTTGTTGCAGCCATAGTCATAGGCGTTCTGTTTGTGAAGGCGTACATCAACAACACATATAACAAGATGCAGTACAAAGAGCTGAAGGACACTCATATAAATGAGGATCTGGATGAAGAAACAGTCAAGAAGATGACAGGATACACCAACATCGCATTGTTTGGTATAGATACCAGAGATGCAGGCATGGTTGACGAAGGAGTGCGTTCAGACAGTATAATCATCTGCAGCATCAACAATGATACACAGGAGGTCAAGCTTCTCTCACTGTACAGAGATACTTACCTTGAGCTCTGTAATGACAGCCAGTCATACGAGAAGGCGGCTCATGCATACGCATACGGCGGAGCACAGGGCGCTGTCAATATGATAAATAAGAACCTTGACCTGAATATAACAGATTACGTTGCAGTCAATTTCACAGCCCTCACAGAAGCCATCGATGCCCTGGGTGGAATTGATATAGAGCTGAAGGAGGAGGAGCTTTATAAGCTCAACCAGTGTATTGACGAGCAGATGGGTGTAAATGGTATTTATTCAGATTATGTATATGACACAGGTGTCGTTCATCTGAACGGTGTGCAGGCTACAGCATACTCCAGAATCAGAAGTACAGATGAGGGTGATATAACAAGAACATGGAGACAGAGAACAGTTATCTCTAAGATGATAGAGGCGGCAAAGACAGCAGGAATCTCCAAGCTGCTTGATTGTATCAACGTGGTTGTGGATGATGTTGCATCAAGCCTTACAGAGGAAGAGATCATTGATATGGCAAAATCCTGCTTCAACTACAAGCTGTCTACTACAACAGGATTCCCGTTTACCATCGCCAGTCCTACCATGGATGAGGTGAGCTATGTCGTTGCCTGTGATCTCGCAACGAATGCCACAGCACTTCACAGATTCCTGTTCGACGACATGAATTATACACCGTCAGCTACCGTACAGAATATAAGCTACAACATCATCAATGATTCAGGCTGTGAGAATCAGCTCGATCTTGATACATTTACAGTTCAGGATGATGTGGATTCCATTGTATCGACGGAGTCAGATTATTCTGATGGCTATTGATGATATCTGGGATCTGAAAGCAGGATGTCGGGTGACATATAACAGAAATAAGCATAACAGCAAGGCACATATCATATGCACGTGTACACAGTGATATGTGCCTTTCTTTTTTACTTTGAAATGTAAAGGGTATGTGCTATAATGAATCAGGTCGTCAGGCAGATGTCTGCATGGGTTATCATGCCAGGATATGACGATATATAATATGAATAATAAAATATGAACACAAAGGATGGATCGCGATATGAAGATGGACAGAATTCTGCTCAAGATGAGCGGTGAAGCTCTTGCCGGTGATAAGAAACATGGTTTTGACGAGGAGACAGTCAGAGATGTGTCCAATCAGGTAAAGCAGATAGTAGACAAGGGAATACAGGTATGTGTAGTAATAGGAGGAGGAAACTTCTGGAGAGGAAGAACCTCAGACAACATGGACAGAGTTAAGGCGGATTCCATAGGAATGTTGGCAACTGTCATGAACTGTATCTACACAGCGGACAGCTTCAGAAGCTGCGGAATAAAGACACACATCATGACACCATTTGTATGTGGTAATATGACTGAGCTTTTTGACAAGGACAAGGCAATCGCATATATGGAGCAGGGAGATGTCGTATTTTTTGCAGGTGGAATCGGCCATCCATATTTCTCAACAGATATGGCGACAGTGCTTATGGCAATAGAGGTTCAGGCAGATGTCATTCTTTCAGGTAAGGCCATCGATGGAGTATATGACAGTGATCCTAAGACCAATCCGAACGCTAAGAAGTATGACAGCATGAAGATGAGCGATATAGTAGACAACAAGCTCGGAGTAATAGATCTTGCCTCAGCAGTTCTTGCCATGGAGAACAAGATGCCTATGATGCTGTTTGGCCTGAATGATGAGAACAGCATAGTGAAAGCCGTTACAGGCGGTTTCACCGGAACATATGTGAATGCGGAATAAAAGGGAAAATAATAAGAAAAATATATAATCCAGGAGGAATGAATCATGTTAACACAGTACGAAGAGAAGATGCAGAAGTCAGTTGAGAATCTTGAGGCTGAGTATGCTACAATCAGAGCAGGAAGAGCGAACCCTAACATCCTCAACAAGATCAAGGTTGAGTATTATGGAGTTCCAACACCTATGCAGCAGCTTGCAAATATAACTGTTCCAGAGGCCAGAACACTGGTCATCGCACCATGGGAGCCATCACTTGTCAAGGAGATAGAGAAGGCTATCATGAATTCTGATCTTGGAATCACACCTAACAACGATGGAAGAAACATCATCCTCAACTTCCCAGAGCTCACAGAGGACAGAAGAAAAGAGCTCGTCAAGGATATCAAGAAGAAGGGTGAGGGCGCAAAGGTCGCTATAAGAAACATCAGACGTGATGCCAACGATGCCATCAAGAAGATGGAGAAGAACGGAGACATAAGCGAGGACGAGCTCAAGGACAACGAGGACAAGATCCAGAAGCTCACAGATAAGTACGTTGGTCAGATCGACAAGGCTGTTGAGTCAAAATCCAAGGAGATCATGACAGTATAATAATCATGGATATGATGTATCCCTCAAATGGAATGCGGAGAGAATATGAAGAGAGAAATTAACGGAGAATTACTTAATGTGCCGGAGCACGTGGCTGTGATCATGGATGGAAATGGCAGATGGGCAAAGAAGAGATTTCTTCCCAGAAACTATGGACACGCAGAGGGTGCGAAGGCTCTAGAGGCTATATGTGAAAATTGCGATAAGCTTGGAATAAAGTATCTTACAGTGTATGCTTTTTCCACGGAGAACTGGAAGAGGTCTGTTGAGGAAGTCACAGGTATCATGAATCTTTTCAGAAAGTACCTGGTTGACAGTATAGAGAGATCTAACAACTCCAACATGAAGGTTAACCTCATAGGTAAGCGAGAGGGCCTCCCGGAGGATATAGTTCAGAAGATGGATGAGCTGGAGAGGGAGACTGCGGGGAATACAGGACTTCAGTTCCATATAGCGATAAACTACGGTGGACGTGATGAGATTGTCAGGGCGGTGAAGAAGATCATGAAGGATGCCGATGCGGGAAAGATCAGTGCGGATGACATTGACGAGAGCCTGTTTGCGGAATATCTCGACACAAAGGGTGTGCCTGATCCTGATCTGCTAATAAGGACAAGCGGTGAGGAGAGAACATCCAACTTCCTCCCATGGCAGCTTGCATATTCTGAGTTTTATTTCACAGATACACTGTGGCCTGATTTTGACATGGATTCTCTGATAGAAGCCGTGAGGTACTACAATAAGAGAGAGAGAAGATTCGGAGATGCAAAATAGTTATCCGGAGGATATTAGTTAATGAAACAGAGAGTGATAAGTGGTGCGGTTCTGGTAGTGATACTGGCCATCACATTATATTTTGGAGGGATAGTAACATGCGGCCTTATGGCTCTGGTATCCCTTGTGGGCAATATGGAGCTGCTCAGAGTATACGGAGTGAACAAGAAGACTCCGGGAATCGTGTGTTACCTGGCGACAGTTCTGTATTATATAGCCATATACCTGGATCGTATGGACATTATTGTTCCTATGATGGTCGTATATTTATTGGTTATGCTTGCTGTGTATGTGCTGACATTCCCAACATACAGTGATAAACAGATCATGGCGGCATTTATGGATTTCTTCTATGTAAGTGTCATGCTGTCATTTGTATATCTCATAAGAAACATGGAGCATGGACTGGTACTTGTCCTGCTGATATTTGTCAGCTCATGGATAAATGATACATGTGCTTACTTCGTGGGAAGAGCCCTCGGAAAGCACAAGATGGCACCTGTGCTCAGCCCTAAGAAGAGCATAGAGGGTCTTATCGGCGGTATCGTTGGAGCAGGTGTATTCGGAGCAGTGTTTGGCATACTGTTTGATAAGTATGTAGACACCATGAACTATGCGCCATTACTTTTTGCAGTTGTCGGCGCTGTCGGTGCACTTCCGGCGGTTATTGGAGATCTGGCAGCATCTGCGATAAAGAGAAATAACGACATCAAGGACTACGGAAAGCTGATTCCGGGTCACGGAGGAATATTGGACAGATTTGACAGCATAATATTTACAGCACCGATAATTTATTATCTGCTTGTATATCTGCTGTAGGATACATGATGGGCAGTGCCCAGTGGGTTCACTGGATACTGCCTATTATATTCGGATAGATGATCCGGTAAATTCGGATACAGGAGGATAACATGAAGAATGTAGCGATAATTGGCTCTACAGGTTCAATTGGAACACAGACCCTTGAGATAGTTAGGGTTCAGGAAGATCTGAATATAGTGGCGCTTGCCGCCGGAAGTAATATAGAGCTCCTGGAAAAACAGGCGAGGGAGTTTTCGCCTGAGGTTGTGGGAATATGGAGCGAAGAGAATGCTGCGAGACTCAGAGAGTACCTTGCGGACACTGACATAAGAGTTGTTGCGGGCATGGACGGATTGATAGAGATAGCAGAGCTTTCGTCATCAGACATCCTTGTCACGGCAATAGTTGGCATGATCGGAATAAGACCGACTATAGCAGCCATAAATGCGGGAAAGGACATAGCACTTGCCAATAAAGAGACTCTGGTGACAGCGGGACATATCATCATGCCGCTGGCGGCGGAGAAGAATGTAGCGATACTGCCTGTTGACAGCGAACATTCCGCTATATTCCAGTCCCTTCAGGGAAATGTGCACGGTGATGTGGAGAAGATACTGCTCACAGCGTCAGGTGGGCCTTTCAGGGGAAAGGATACCGCATTTCTTGAGAATGTTCAGGTGGAGGATGCGCTCAAGCATCCAAACTGGAGTATGGGAAGAAAGATAACAATAGATTCAGCAACCATGGTCAACAAGGGACTTGAGGTTATAGAGGCAAAGTGGCTTTTTGATGTGAAGCCGGAGAATATCCAGGTGGTAGTCCAGCCACAGAGCATAATCCACTCGATGGTTGAGTACAGGGATGGCGCAGTCATAGCACAGCTTGGAACTCCGGACATGAAGCTTCCGATACAGTACGCTTTGTGTTATCCGGAGAGAAGATACATGGCCGGTGACAGACTGGACTTCTGGACTATGAACTCGATTCTTCTTGAGAAGCCGGACATGGATACATTTAAGGGATTAAAGTATGCGTATTCTGCCATAGCAGATGGCGGTTCAATGCCGACTGTATTCAATGCGGCAAATGAGTGCGCAGTGGCAAAATTCCTTGACAGGAAGATACGCTTCCTCGATATATACAGGATAATAGAGGAGTGTATGGCGAGTCATACAGTTATAGAAAACCCTGACGTGTCACAGATACTTGACACTGAGCGCTGGGTATATGATTTTGTAGAAAGCAGGTGGTAGATTGAACATAATTCTCATAATTCTAGTATTTGGTGTGATAATATTTTTTCATGAGCTTGGACATTTTATTGTCGCAAAGATCAATCATATATCGGTAATTGAGTTTTCCATGGGACTTGGCCCAAAGCTCTTCTCGTTTACCAAGAAGGATACACAGTATTCACTGAGACTCATACCTCTGGGCGGTTATTGTATGCTGCTAAGCGAAGGCGAGGAAGGTCATGAGGATGACGAGAACGCATTTGAGAAGAAGTCCATATGGGTGCGTATGGCGGAGGTTCTTGCCGGTCCGTTCATGAACATAGTTATAGCATTTATCTTTTCAGCGGTCATAATCCACTTCTGTGGTACAGATCCTGCGACTATCGGCAGGGTGTACGACAGCGAGATGGCGAAGGAAAGCGAGTATGCGGATGTTGTCAAGGAGTTCAATGGAGTTTATCCTGCGGAGCAGGCCGGGATAGAGGATGGAGATACCGTCCTTGAGATCGGCGGAAGCAAGATCAAGAACTTCAGGGAGCTTCAGATATATCTTGAGATATACGGGGACGGTTCTCCTATAGACCTCAAGATGCAGAAGAAGGATGGCACGGTGTACGATACGACTGTATATCCGGTGGAGACAAGTGCAGGTTATAAGGTGGGAATCGTAAGCTGCGGTTATGTCTTGCCACAGAATTTTGGCGAGCTGATGAAGTATTCTGCCTATGAGGTCAGATACTGGGTCAAGGCCACGTTCCTGAGCCTTAAGCTCATAGTCACCAGACAGGTCAGCTCAGATGAGGTGTCCGGCCCTGTGGGTGTGGCAAAGTCCATGAACGATACGTTCAATGAGGCTGCAAAGGTCGATGTCCTTACGGTTCTCCTCAACTGGATGAACTATATAGTGCTTCTCTCGGCCAACCTTGGAATCATGAATATGCTTCCGATACCGGGACTTGACGGAGGACGTTTCCTGTTCCTGCTGATCGAGCTTATAACCAGGCGGAAGGTTCCGAAGGACAAGGAAAACATAGTCACATTTGTGGGATTTGTGCTGGTCATGATCCTCATGGTCGTAATATTGTTCAATGATATAAAGAATGTATTTTTCAGTTAAAGACAATTAAAGAAGGAGGAAAGGCGCCAGTGCTTATGTACTGGCGCTGTGAGTATATATGAAGACAAGAGAGATCCACATAGGTGACAGGGTTATAGGCGGAGGCAATCCGATACTTATACAGTCCATGACCAACACAAAGACGAGCGATGTGGAGGCTACGGTTGCACAGATACTCCAGCTTGAGAAGGCCGGATGTGACATAATCAGATGTACGATAAACGATGAGGCTGCAGCAGATGCAATCCCGGCTATAAAGAAACAGATCCACATTCCGCTTGTGGGCGACATACATTTTGACTACAGGCTTGCCATAAAGGCCATAGAAAATGGTGTGGACAAGATCAGGATAAATCCGGGGAATATCGGAGGACAGGAGAAGCTGGCAAAGGTAGTCGAGGCTGCCAGAAAGAGAAATATTCCTATAAGGGTCGGTGTAAACAGTGGTTCTCTGGAGAAGAATCTCGTGGAGAAGTACGGCGGAGTGACCGCAGAGGGAATAGTTGAGAGCGCTCTTGACAAGGTGCGCATGATCGAGGAGCTTGACTATCACAACATAGTCATAAGCATCAAGTCGTCTGATGTTATGATGTGCGTGAGAGCCCATGAGCTCATCGCGGACAAGACAGATTACCCTCTGCATGTGGGAATCACGGAGTCAGGAACCGTCACAAGAGGAAATATCAAATCATCGGTGGGACTTGGAATCATACTCCATGAGGGAATAGGCGATACGATAAGAGTGTCCCTGACAGGAGATCCGGTGGATGAGATCCTGTCGGCAAAGCTTATTCTCAAGGCTCTTGGACTCAGAAAGGGTGGAGTAGAGCTTGTGTCATGTCCGACCTGTGGACGTACTGAGATTGACCTTATCGGACTTGCAAACAAGGTTGAAAAGCTTGTGTCAGACTATGACCATCTCAATATTAAAGTCGCAGTTATGGGGTGTGTGGTGAACGGCCCGGGAGAGGCCAAGGAGGCAGACCTTGGTATTGCAGGAGGCAAGGGCTGCGGACTGCTCATCAAAAAGGGTGAGATAGTTGGCAAACTCAGTGAGGATGAATTTATACCGGCGCTGAAGCGCGAGTTAGATAATTGGAGTGAATAGGATTGAACAACGAAGATCGTATTTTGGAACAAGAGAATATAGATCAGATGTATGCCGATGAGATGCAGACTCAGATGGATTATGAAGCCCAGATGGCTGAACAGGAGATGTATGAGAGCCAGATGTATGCTGATATGCAGCAGGAGAGCGCATCGTACACCCAGGCGGATGTTCACGACTCGGACTGGCATATCGCAGATGATATGGAGGAAGATGCCGAGGCCGAAGACGTGGTCAGTGATGGCTCTGCAACGGCGGTTTCAGATGCCGGAAATGAGCAGGCGGAGCTCTTCATGACGGTGTTCCCCGGAGTGGAGATGACTAAGGAGCTTGCAGGTCTGTTCACCGAGGTGTATGTGACAAAAGTCACGATATATGACAGTAAAAATATCCTGCAGGTTGACATAAGATCGAGACATATAATAAGCAGACCGAATATAGAAAAGGCGGAGGAGTGTATCCGTAAGTTTGTATTTGGCAATAAAAGGTATACGGTCCAGATACGGGAGCACTATACACTTTCTACACAGTACAATCTCGAAGCAATAGTCAAAGCATATCAGGACAGCATACTCTACGATATAAGATCATTCAGCAATGTGGGCTACAGGCTTATATCCAGATCGATAGGAGAACTGTACTGTGACGGAGACGCGATAACCATAGCTATAGAGGACAGTAAGATAGCGCATATACACGCTGAGAAAATAAAGGCGTATATGGAGGAGATGTTCCAGGAGAGATTTGACCTGAATGTCAATGTTGCATTTGAGTACAGTGAGGCGGACAAGGAGAAGCTGAGGAGAGCCAGTGCACTTGTTGAGCAGCAGAAGATAGATGCCATATTGAACAACCTCAGGGATCATGGCGACATCATCGTGGATGGAAAGGCCGTGGACAAGGATAAGCTCGGAGTGTCGAAGAAGGAAGATAAGAATAAGAAGAGCGAGGGACACAAGCCTGATGAGAAGAAGGCTGCTCCTGCATCATCCGGCGGCGATTCAGGCCAGAAAAATGGCGGTGAAAAGGAGAAGTTCGGAAGAAGGCGAAGATATTCAGATGATCCAGAGGTGTTCATAGGAAGAGATGTGGAGGGCAAGCTGCTTGAGATATCCAGCATCAACGATGGTATCGGAGAGGTCGTCATCCACGGACAGATCATGAGCACTGAGGAGAGAGAGCTCCGAAATGGCAAGATCATACTGACGGGATATATAACAGATTTCACAGACACCATAGGCTTCAAGATGTTCTGCAGTCCTGAGGATATGGAGGTCTACCGCGAGGAGATACAGAAGGGTAAGTTCTATAGGATGAAGGGCCTTGCCGAGTTCGACTCGTATGCCAAGGAGGTTATGATATGCCGAGTGCTCGGTATGAAGCACATTCAGGACTTCCGTGTACCTCGTATGGATACATATCCTGAGAAGCGTGTCGAGCTTCACATGCATACCAAGATGAGCGAGATGGACAGCGTGGTCGATATAGAGACCATCGTGAAGCGTGCCAGCGACTGGGGACACCCTGCCATAGCGATCACGGATCACGGTGTTGTTCAGGCTTTCCCTATAGCAAACCATACAAAGGGACTCAGAAAAGATTTCAAGATCATATATGGTGTCGAGGGTTACTTTGTCGATGACCTGAAGGATCTGGTCAAGAACTCAAGGAATCAGAGCCTTGATTCGGAATACGTGGTATTTGATATAGAGACAACGGGACTTTCCAAGAAGCACAACAAGATCATAGAGATCGGTGCGGTCAAGGTGAAGGACGGAGAGGTCGTAGATACATTCTCGGAATTTATAAATCCGGGTGTGCCTATCCCATACCAGATAGAACAGCTCACATCCATCAATGATGATATGGTAAAGGATGCGCCGATGTTCGATGTGATCGTGCCGAGATTTGTGGAGTTCTGCGGTGACGATATCGTGGTTGCCCACAATGCGTCATTTGATACGGGATTTGTGAGAATGAATGCGGAGGAGCTTGGACTTAAGTTCGACAACACGGTTCTGGATACCATGACGCTCAGCCATATACTGCTGCCGGAGCTCGGAAAATTCACTCTGGACAGAGTGTGTAAGGAACTCAAAGTCGTGAATGCGCATCACCACAGAGCCATAGACGATGCGGAGGCCACGGCGAAAGTATTCTTCAAGCTGCTCGACATGCTGAAGGAGAGAGATGTTAAGACCATGGATGATCTAAATGTCCTTGGAAGCACCTCACCTGATGCGATCAAAAAGGATAAGACATATCACGGAATCATCCTGGCAAAGAACGAGATAGGAAGAGTCAATCTGTACAGGCTCATATCTGAGTCTCATCTGACATATTTTGCGCGAAGGCCGCGTATGCCGATGAGTCTCATCAACAAATACAGAGAGGGTCTGATAATAGGCTCTGCCTGTGAGGCGGGAGAGCTGTTCCGTGCCATAGTTGATGATGCGTCGGATGAGGAGATAGTGAGACTGGTCAACTGGTTTGACTACCTTGAGATACAGCCGCTTGGCAACAATGAATTCATGACGAGGGATACAAGGAATCCAAAGACCATGGACGATCTGATCGGATACAACAAGAGGATCGTGGAGCTCGGAGAGATGTTCAACAAGCCAGTGGTCGCAACCTGTGATGTGCATTTCCTTGATCCTGAGGATTATATATACAGGGCGATCATCATGAAGAGCAAGGGCTTTGACGATGCTGATATGCAGCCACCGCTGTATTTCCGTACCACGGAGGAGATGCTGGCAGAGTTCCAGTATCTTGGAAGTGACAAGGCCAAGGAGGTCGTCATCACAAACACGAATATGATAGCGGACATGATAGAGAGGATAGAGCCGGTCAGACCGGACAAGGCGCCTCCTATCATCGAGAATTCGGATCAGACACTTACGGATATATGTTATACCAAGGCACATGAGATATATGGCCCAGACCTGCCACCTCAGGTTCAGGAGAGACTTGACAGGGAGCTGCACTCCATCATTTCAAATGGATTTGCGGTTATGTACATCATCGCACAGAAGCTTGTGTGGGATTCCAATGACCACGGATATCTGGTTGGTTCTCGAGGTTCGGTTGGATCTTCATTTGTCGCAACAATGGCCGGTATCACGGAGGTAAATCCGCTGTCGGCTCACTATATCTGTCCGAAATGCCACTTTGTGGATTTTGATTCAGAGCTTGTAAAGTCGTATTCGGGAATGAGCGGATGTGATATGCCGGACAGAGACTGTCCGAATTGTGGAACACCGCTTATAAAGGAAGGACACGATATACCATTCGAGACATTCCTTGGATTCAACGGAGACAAGGAGCCTGATATCGATCTGAACTTCTCGGGTGAGTATCAGTCGAAGGCACATGCATACACCGAGGTACTCTTCGGCAAGGGCAAGGCATTCAAGGCGGGAACCGTAGGTGGTGTTGCGGAAAAGACAGCATTTGGATATGTGTACAATTATTTCAAGGATCACTCCAAAGAGGAGCTTATGGCGGAGGCCAAGGCATCCGGAATGGATGAGAAATCCGCGAAGAAGTACGCTGAGGAGAATGCAACAGTTACAAAGAGAAGGTGTGAGATGGAGCGTCTGGCTCTTGGATGTACTGGTGTCAGAAGAACTACGGGTCAGCATCCGGGTGGTATGATAGTTCTCCCGAGACACGAGGAGATATATTCATTTACACCTATACAGCACCCGGCAAATGATGTGACATCGGATATCATAACGTCACATTTTGAGTACCATTCAATCGATCATAACCTGCTGAAGCTCGATATTCTTGGACACGATGATCCGACCATGATCAGGCGACTTGAGGATCTGACGGGACTTGATGCCACGAAGATAAGACTTGACGACAAGGATGTCATGGAGCTTTTCCACAGCACGAAGTCTCTGGGGATCACACCGGAGGATATCAATGGGATACCTCTTGGAAGCCTGGGGGTGCCGGAGTTCGGAACGGACTTTGCTATGCAGATGCTTATAGATGCCAAGCCGACATGTTTCTCAGATCTTGTGCGAATAGCGGGTCTGGCGCATGGAACCGATGTATGGCTGGGCAACGCGCAGGAGCTCATCAAGTCGGGCAAGTGTACCATATCGACAGCCATTTGTTGTCGTGACGATATTATGGTTTATCTGATACACATGGGACTTGATGCCGGACTTGCCTTCAACATCATGGAGAAGGTTCGTAAGGGAATAGTTGCCAAGGGCAAATGTGACAAATGGGATGACTGGAAGGCGGAGATGGCTGCCCACGGAGTACCGGACTGGTACGTATGGTCATGTCAGAAGATTAAGTACATGTTCCCAAAGGCCCATGCGGCGGCTTATGTCATGATGGCGTGGAGAATTGCCTGGTTCAAGGTCAATTATCCGCTTGAATACTATACAGCATTCTTCAGTATCAGAGCTGATGATTTCAGCTACGAGATGATGTGCTTTGGCAAGGAGAGAGTTCTCTTCCATATCAATGAGATAAGCAAGGTGGACAAGAACAAGAGATCAGCCAAGGACGAGGGCAAGCTCAAGGATCTGAAGATAGTTCTCGAGATGTACGCAAGAGGCTACGACTTTGTTCCAATAGATATATACAAGGCAAAGGCTGACAGGTTCCAGATAATAGACGGCAAGATCATGCCATCCTTCGCATCCATAGAAGGAATGGGAGAGAAGGCTGCACAGCAGCTCTACGATGCCGCC
The DNA here is from genome assembly GCF_025567285.1 of Coprococcus aceti. NCBI lineage: Bacteria > Bacillati > Bacillota > Clostridia > Lachnospirales > Lachnospiraceae > Coprococcus > Coprococcus aceti. The sequence goes on along the minus strand of NZ_JAOQJT010000009.1, from coordinate 1,454 downwards.
CAGAAGGGGCCGTTCCTCTCCAAGGAGGAGATCAATGAGCGTGCAAAGATCGGCAAGGGAACCATCGAGAAGATGAGTGAGCTGGGCATCCTGGACGGAATGCCGGAGACAAATCAGCTGTCGCTGTTTGATTTTATGTAATATAAAAATCCAGCATCCAGTTGAAAAAAACTGGGGGCTGGATTTTTCGTTAAGGAATAGATTACTCTATTGGGGAGAAAAAGATTTAGAGAAACAAAAACAATTATATTTATAATACTTTATTATGCTATAAAGATAATGCAGAAATAGTTGAAAAATGATATTATATTCACAAGCTACGTTTATTAAATAACTAACAATACAATTGCTTATGGAGAAGATGATGATAGATAAAAATGATAGAATACAAAAAATGAACATTGACTTGTTAATAGAAGGATATTGGTATGAGGATTTGCCACCGATTCTTGATATAGAAAATATGAAGAACTCAATAAAAGAAGTAATAGAAAATATAGATAAAGATGCATATGAAGATTTTTACAAAGTAGATGGTCTAATAACCGAATACAAAAATACTGAGTCGCCGACATATATATTTAATGATGGTATAGAGCCTGTAACTTTTTTTGAATTTAAGAAAAATGGTGCATTAAGAGAGATGCAAATTCCTAATTTAAAATATTATTGCACATTTGTTTATAATACAATTGCTGTTTACGATAAACTTTTTAGCAAATTATATAATCAACCGGAGTTTGATAAATATGTTTGCAATTCAAACTCTTATATATTATTTAATGAGTTATTTAATGTGTATAAACTATATGACGGAAGTGAAGAAATTATTGAACATGGCATATTTGCTGTAAAGAATAATAAAAACACGGGACAACTTGCACTTGAAGAAAACAATGTAAGATACTTAAAAAAGCAAGGGGCAAAACTGTATTCAGTTAAAGTCGATATAGAGTCTTTTTATCCAAATGTATACACACATTATCTTAGTAAAATTAAGGATGTAGAGCCGTATAAGGGGAATATAGAGTGTGACACTTATTTTGATTTTTTAGATTACTATAATATGAAAATAAATAATAATCAAACAAAAGGAATTGTGTCAGGCGTGTATTCTTCAACTATATCAGCTGAATTGCTTATGCTCTGTGTAGATTATGAAATAAACAATGTAATAGGTGATGGTGTGTCATACATTAGATATGTTGATGATTTAACTTTTTTTTCAGACTCTTTAGAGAAAATATATTCTAAACTGCCTTTAGTACAAAGAATTTTGAATAAGTATAGACTTAGAATAAACAATAACAAAACGGAGATTCAAAAGAGTATATATAACATGTCATATGTTGATATGTATGAATGATATGTACCCAGAATCCTGGACACATATTTATGAACTAGGCTGAACACATGGATGCTATCCTGTATTGTACAGGTGGCATCCATTTTGT
>NZ_JAOQJT010000008.1:0-145304 GCF_025567285.1 Coprococcus aceti | reverse complement strand
AATGATAGGTTGCGGCACAATGCCGCTTGATACTTTTACCTACTACTTGCTCAAGGTAGGATTTATACCGCCCTTACGGGCGCACTTGGCTTGCAGAAAAACCTTGTTTTACCCGCACCAGAGCCACCGCATACTAAAATGTTCAGATTCCTGCGGTGCTTTTTCCCGTCCAACCCGATACGGACATTCTGGGTCAAGAGCTTATTGGCTGACGGGTCTTTATCTCGGTACTTCTTATTCAAAGCACCTGCATTGCCCCATTTCGCAGAGCCGTGTTCCTCACGCCTGCGGTAATTCCTGCGTGTAGAGAAATAAATGCCGATGCCCATAGCGTAGGCAAGTAAAAAAATAAGGACAGTCTTTACGCTGTCCTCACACATCGCTATTTCAAACGGATTGCCCATCGCCACGGGCAGACCTCGGATAATCTCTACAAGACCGCCGCTGACATAGGGTGCTGTCAGCAGGGCAAGCCATACGACAGGAAGTATCCCGCAAACAGTAAGGATTAGGCTCGTTTTCTGGTCATCGTTCCTCATTGCACCTGCAATGCACGACCTTAACCTTTTTTGTCGGAGCGTGTGCCACCTTGCTTATCAGCTCGTCAACAGGCTCGGTGGGGCGTTCCTCCTGTAACTGCCGTGTACGCAGGGTGTTTAAGGCATTGATGACGATATTCTTATCGTACTTATCAAGTGCGATATGGTATCGTTCCTCTCTCATAGTCTGCACCTCCGATTAGCGTTCCTGCTCTTTGTTCTTTGCAGGCTTGTTCTTCTCCATACTCTTATACATATCACTCTGGATTTCGCCCAGAACATCACGCATCGTGCCAAGCTCTCCCTTGAACGCCTGCGTATCCATTTCCGCATACTCTCTGGGAAGTCTGGAAAAATCAAAACCTCTGGTATCCATGCCATAACGGGAGCTTACCATATAGGCAACGCAGAAGGATTTGAAATCGGAAACATCACGGCTCTCGTTGTACTTAAAGTCATAGACCGCCGCCGACACTTCTTTTGCCATACTCATGAACAGCACTTCCTCGGAAAGCCCCTTCTTGACAAAAATGGTCTGCTGAGAACTGTCATAATAGGCAGGCAGTTCAAGCTCACCGACAGGAACACAGGATACAGGGCTTGCATCAATCAGAGCCGACACAAGCTCACGCATGGATTTCGGCTCCTGTTCCTGCTGCCTGTCCTTTGCCGAGGTTTCGGAAATGTCATAAACCACTTTGGCATTGTAAGAGACGCCCTTTGTCCCGTCCTCACGGGTGTATTCCTTGCTCGGCTCAAGGATAATGATTTTCTGTGCGTCCTTGTTCACATAGACACGGTTCGCTTTCCATTTGCTGTACTCTTTAAGCTGCGTTGCTTCGGGCATCTGTGCTGATACCAGAATTGCGTTAGCCACGGAGTAGCGGTCAAAGCAACCCTGCACATCAAGATACTGACGGAAGCTGTCGCCGCTTGCCATCATTTCAGAGCAGGTATTATCAATCAGCTCATAGGCTTCTTTCCGCTGTGCCTGCTTTGCGGCAGCCCATTCCTCTTTATCAAAAGGTCTGTTGCCGCCGCTGAATACATCGTAAATACTCATAGCTGTTTACCTCGTTTCTTTGGATTTTGGTTTCTTTTTCTTTCTTGTGGGCTGTTTATGCTCCGTTTTCCTGTTAGCACTTTTCGCCCTGTCGGAAGCACCGCTTTTGTCCAGGTCGGAAGTGCCAATCTCTGCTTCCTGCTCCTTGCGGCTCTCCTTGATTTTCCGCAGTTCCTCTCTGACAGAAGGTTTCTCCTTAGTCATAGTAGCCCCCTCTGCGGATTTCTTTGGCTGCTCTGAGGTAGGCTCGGACTGAGGGGATTTTTCTGTCTTTGCCACCGAGGGGTTTGGTGCGTTTTCCTCCTTCTGGACAGGCTTGCCCATAAGCTCGTCAAGCAGCTTATCTTTCTCCGCCTTTTCCTGCACACCAATATCTGGCTCTGGCTGACCGTCCTTTGCATCTTTGGATTTCTCGGCTTCCGTCACAATAGAAGCGGTATCCACCGAAGCAAGATTAAAGCGTTCCACAATACGGCTGATTTTCGATGCGTCCTCGGCACGAGCGATGACATCGACCTCTGCATTTGGGTCTTTGTTTTTTCTGTCCGTGAGGACGCAGTAAAGCACACCGTATTTTTTTGCTTCCTGCGTGAACTTCTTTAAGTCGCCGCTTTTGACGGTAAAGACTTTCAGCTCCTTGCCAGAACGGAGCATACTTGTCAGCCTTGCTTTTCCTTTGGTTTTCTTTTCTTCTTTGAGAATGGAATACAACAGGATAGCGATGTTCTTCGCACCTGCACCTGTGATTTTGGCAGCGACCTCAAAGCCCTCCAAGCTCATTCGGACGATTTGTTCTGCCGCTTCGCCGCCTGTGTTCATTCTTCATCAGCTCCTTTCTTTGCTGTTCGTGTTCGTCTGCCCGTATCGTCTGCAATTTTTCTTTGAGGGTATCACTACGGGCGGCGATGCCCTCGCACATTCTGACCTCCTTTCGGATAATTTTCAGCCGTCCAGAAATATCGGAAAGCTCCGCCTTGACCGCTTCCTTTTCTTCGCCGCTTATCCTGCGGGATTTGGAGTAAAGCTCCTTTCGCTTCTGAAGCAGGGCAGACATCTCCGTTTCCAGAGAGCCTTTATATGAACAAAGCTGCTCCGCCGTATCAATGTGATTGCGGCAAAGCAGCCTTGTTTCCTGTGTGATGGCTTCCATCTTCATAAGGTCGTCCTTTAAGAGATAATGAAGCCGTGCATAATTTTGTTTTCTGCCTTTTGGCAGGATACCAAGCTTGTAGCAGTAATGGAGATACAGTCCACGCAAGCCACCGATTTTCTTAGCGTTCTTCAATGAACCTTTGACTCGATAGACCTTGACCTGCGGCTGTGGCTCCGAGAAGCTCTGGAATTTGACCGCATAGGAATTTTCTCTGATACGCTCCATAATCCTGTCATTGGTGTATTCCTCTCCGAGCTTATAAAGCCGCTTGGGTCTTTGCCAGCCCTTACCGATAATCGTCCAATACTTGCGGTTGGGGTCAAAGTTTATGCGGTAGCCCATTTCTGCCAACTGGCGGTCAAAGTCTTTCAGCGTGAATGATTTGCTGATAGCTTCGTCCACCGCCTGTCTTGCAACATTATCCCTCGTGGGTCGCCCCTGCTTTTCGGCTTGGTAAAGGGCGTAGGGCTTTTTCTTGCCGCTTGGGTGTTCGATGACAGACAGGGCATACTCACGGCAAAGCTCATCGGAACGCTGACGGAGCAGCCGCAGATTTACTTTGTTGTCGTGGTAGTGCATACCGTCCGCAAAAGAAACAGAGTTCACGACAAAGTGATTATGCAGGCAGTCGGTATTCAGGTGGGTGGCAACGATGACTTGAAATCTGTCGCCCCACATTCGCTCGGCAAGTTTAACGCCGACCTCGTGAGCCTGCTCTGGCGTAACCTCACCGTGCTTGAAGCTCTGAAAGCCGTGGTAACAGACAATCTCACTCGTATCGTTCCATTGGACTTTGGCAATCATCATTTCATCTCTGGCGGTGGTCGGGTCGCAATTTACACCTGTGACAAAGAAACGCTGCTCGGTCTTATTCTTATTAGTAGCGTACTCCATTACATCGACCATCGCCTGCAGGTCGGCTTCGGTGTATTTGGGATTGGCGGTCTTTGTAGGATTTTCGGCATAGTCGATTGGGTGGTCGAGCCTGCCACGCACATCCCATATCTCGCAGACCGCCATTACGATGACCTGCGTGGAAGCAGATACCTTTTGCGAATGTCAATCTGAAACTCGTGCCATTTCCTTGCTTCCTCACGGAGCATCGGGGTATCCACAAAACCGAGGGCGTTTGCCTTAACCGCAAGCTGATTGATACGGTTGCCAATGGCGGACAGCTCACGCATCATTTTATAGAACTCTGGGTCGGGCTTCTCGCAGAGCTGATAGCCCCTTACCATTTCTCTTAAAAAGGCTTCTTTTGAGCGACCCGATTTTCGCACAATCTCATTAAGGTGTTCGGCTTCCTCCTCAGTCAGACGGAAAAGTATCTGCACATTTCTTTTTCGCATTGTCCTCTTCCTTTCTCTCGGAAAGTTTGTTTATCTGCAAGCAGCACATACACACAACACCGAACAGACCGCCGAGCATTGTGCCGATAATGAAAAATAAGAACTCACTCATTCTTGAACTCCTTTCTGTTCTCACGGGGTATTAGGGGCTGCCCCCTAACAAGCGAATTTGGCTAACCAAATTCAGTGCTTGGTAAGACATCTCATTCTTCGCAGTCGTCCTCGTACATACACTCACCGCACACGGGGCAGAAGTACGGACAATCCGAACAATCCCCATTTTCCTGTAGTGTATTCTCGCCCGCAACGTCAAGACCATCCTCGCTCTGCTCGGTAATATCGGCTTCGCCGCAGACAAAATCATCATCGGTAAAGTTGATAAGGTCGGTATCGAACAGGATAATTTTTGTCTTTTCCTTTGCCCGTTCGTGGCTTTCCGCATAGACGGAAACGGTCTTTTGGTAATGGGCAGTAAGGGTTACATCATACTTTTTCAATGGTTCATTCCTCGCTTTCAGCATTAAATTTTGAGTTGGTTTCGGTGTCTTTCTGGGCAAAAACTGCTACACAATCAACGGACATCACTCCTTTCACGCTTAGGCTTTGGTCTTACAATTTTCAGATAGGACAACAAAAAATCGTTGAAGTCCTTGCCGACAGGCGGAGGATCATCAACGATTTTGTAGTCTTTCTGCAACAGTTCCTTCAAAGTGGCAGTACAAAGCCTGCCTACCTTGTCATTATCCAGATGCAGAACGATGGTTTTAATTTGTGAATTGGCACTCAAAAAAGTTGTGAGGGCTATGGGGATTTTACTGTCCTTCATCTCTTTCTTTGGCTGATACACGCCCGAAAGAGAAAGCAGACTTTCCGATTTGTAATCCTTGCCCTCGCATTTCAGATAAGTGGCATAGGACAGTAAATCAATGGCGGCTTCAAATAAATGCACGGTATCCGTCGGCTCTTTTGCCAGAAGTCGGAACGAATACCGCTTGTCACTGCCCGATGCGTCCTGCTTGAAAGTGCTGCCGATAGTACTTCGCAGGGCGGCATATTTCGGTATTCCGCTTTCATCTTTGCCGATAAAAACAGCATTGTGGTAATCGGCACTCTCATAAAGCGTGCCGTCTGCGATACACTCCTGTACGAGCTGATAGTCAATACCACGCCCGAAAAGATACTGTATCACTCGGTCACAATCCTTATTCTTTGGCGGCAGGAGCAGGACTTTCGGTTCATCTTTCTTGGGAGCAGGGGGCGGCTTCCAGTCTGCCATCGTCTGTCCCGTGAGAATTTCCACGGCTTCCACAAAGTCATATTCCTTGACCTTAATGAGATAATCGAGGGCAGAATAGCCGCCAAAACCTCTTGACCACCAATACCATTTGCCGTTAGAAATCTTTAAGCTGTCGTGTTCTGCGGTACAGTACACATTGTTTGTGCCTTTGACCTTAACGAGATTGCTCGCCTCAAACTCACGCAGATAGGATAACAAATCAATCTGCCGCACCCGTTCAAGCACATCTGGGTCAATCTGCACATAGGGTCGGTTAGTTCTCAATGGATAAAATCACCTCCAAAAATAGAAAAAGCCGAGGGGCTTTCGTTAAATGAAAACCTCTCGGCTATGTAAAATATAGTTCTTTTAGAATGAAAAAAGCATCCCTTTTTCTGTTGCGATATTATAAATCCATTTGTTACCCGTAGGGCTTACCAAATTACTAATATTCGCAATTTCCTTAATTGTTTTTTCTACAAACTCTGAATTATGCAACTTATAATTTTTTGCAAAGCAATCGCAGCACTCCTGCATTTTTGCATCGGCAGGTGGAAAAAGAGCCATTGGAACATCTTTTGCATCTAAACGACCCTTGATATTACCTCCCGATATTAGGCTTGCATTACCGTCACGCCCTTTACCTGCTATGAGAAAATAGAACGGCAAGGCTAATATAGCATCACAATTTGTATCGGCTACTCGCTTATAAAATGCTTTTATAATATCAAGTAAATCATCGGTAGTTAGGCAATCTTTATTTGTCGCCTTGTTCAAATCTATTGAAATAGCCTTTTCAATAGCTGCGTTACCTGCACTTGAAAAAGCTAAATGGTCATTTATCATAAGGACTTTGTCTAAATCATCTGACAAAGTTTTCCCGTCAATACTTGACCCTCGCTTATCGCCTGCAATAATTATACGGTTATTTTCTTTTATTCCAAAGATAACACTCACAAACTGTCACCTCCTTACTGATTTAAAAATCATACCACATTTTTATGAATTTTTCCACCTCTGCGGCTATGTAAAAGCGGCATCAGCTCCACGCCAATGCCGCCGTTCTCGGTTATAAAATTCCTGCCTTTTTGAGATACCCAACGCTGTCATAGCATCCTCTGAAATAGATTGCTTCCTGCTGCATATCGCTGAGCCTGTTCCGAAGCTCCAAAACTTCTATCAAAGCCTTACACTCCTGCTCGGATAAATCACTCGGCTTTTCCGTATCCAAAACTGCCATCACTTTTGGATACTCCTTGTAGAGTTCCTCTATCCTCTCCTCTATGGAACGGTATTCTGGATTTTCTTTGGGCAACTTTGCGATAACGGAGCTTAGATATTCAGCAAAAATGTTGCTATGCACATCAACAAAGGTTTCAAATCTGAAATTATCAAGCACACCTTTCACCTCCGACATTTACTAATCTACACCTATTATACTTCCCAGAAATCAGCAATACAAATATGCAAACCGCATTATCTCTCCCGACTTGCACATTTTCTTTCGGGCTGTTCTTCTGTCTGCTCTGGCTCGGTATCCATAACGGAAGTATCTTTTTCATTTAGATTCAGCTCAATGTTAAGAGCGTTCAGCCGTTCTGTTTTTTCTTTCAGCTCATCTTCAAAGGCAAAAGGCTTCTTGATTTCCTCCTTTGCGGTTTCAAGCTGTACGATAGTTTCCGCCTTTTTGGTCTTGGCAGCTTCCAGTCTGGCAGGGAGCTTTGACAGCTCGTTTTCAATTCGGGTCAGATTTCCGAGAGCATCGGAGCCTAAATCCACCTTATGCTTTGCCCTTCCACAAAGGTTCATACAGTAATGTGCGTTGACGGTATCATAATAAATCTCCATTCGGATACCTCGATAGCTGCCGATTTCGGTAGGTGCGGACATCGGATAATCCTTGCAGATTGCAAGAAGCATTTCGCCTGCGTCTGCCTTTTCGGTGTAGGTCACGCCTTTTAGGGTCATCGGGCAGAACTTATCCTCGCCCTGCGGCTTGTGCTGTTCGGCAAGAGCTACATCATTTTCATAGCCTGCAATGCGTTCCTCATACTCCTTAATGGTCTGGGGATAGTATTTCAGCACTCTGTCCTCAAGGTCGTAATGCTCGGAAAGGTAACTCTGCTTTAACACTCGGAGCTTGGAAACCTGTATATCCAAATCCATCTTTTCCTTAAAACGGGCATCGCCTGTGGCAAGCATTTTAACCTCCGCAAAGGACAGGGCAACCTCGTCCACATCTTCGGCAGAACGGATAGGGCTTTTGCTCGTCATTATCTGGCTGATAAATTTCTGCTTACTCTCCACCAACTGATAGAGATAGGCATCAAAAGTCTGCTCGGTCACATAACGGTAAACCTCCACCTCTGGGAACATATTGCCCTGCCGTTCAATACGTCCCTGCCTTTGTTCAAGGTCGGAAGGACGCCACGGACAATCAAGGTTATGGATTGCTATGAGCCTGTCCTGCACATTCGTACCTGCTCCCATCTTCGGAGTAGAGCCGAACAGCACACGGACTTCTCCGCTTCTGACCTTACCGAACAACTCTTTTTTCTGTGCATCGGTGGTCGCTTCGTGGATAAAGCGTATCTGCTCCGCAGGGATACCAAGGGCTATCAGCTTCTCCCTCATATCGTCATAAACATTGAAAGTACCGTCATTTTTCGGGGTGGACAGGTCGCAGAACACAAGCTGTGTCGCTTTGGTATCGGCGTGTTCCTCCCAGATACGGTACACATTATCCACGCAGGCATTGACTTTACTTTCTGGGTCGTCTGGCAGCATCGGGTCAATCATTCTCTGGTCAAGAGCCAGTTTCCGCCCGTCATTGGTTATCTTGAGCATATTGTCGATGTTCGGCTCGACAAGCCTTGCCCTGACTTTCTCAGCCCGCTTCGCAAGGGAAGCTACCATCTCAGTCTGTATCTCGCTCGGCTTGGTCTTAATATTGTGGTAATTGACCTTTGGCACGGGGAGCTTTAGCATATCGGCGGTCTGTATATCTGCCACCTCACGGAACATCTGCATCAGCTCTGGCAGGTTATAGAACTTGGCAAACCTCGTCTTGGCTCGGTAATTCGTGCCTTCGGGTGCTAATTCCAGAGCTGTAACCGTTTCTCCAAAGGTAGAAGCCCAACTGTCAAAATGCTGCAAACCGTTCTGTGCAAGGGTATCATACTGCAAGTACCTCTGAACGGAGTACAGCTCAACCATTGAATTGCTAACAGGCGTACCCGTTGCGAAAACCGTGCCACGGTTGCCCGTGATTTCATCCAGATAGCGGCATTTCATAAAGAGGTCGCTTGATTTCTGGGCTTCGGTCTGGGCGATACCGCCTACATTTCGCATCTTGGTGTAGAGGTACAAATTCTTATAAAAATGGCTCTCATCAATGAAAAGCCTGTCAACGCCGAGCTGTTCAAAGTCGATAACCGTATCCTTACGCTTGGTGTCGTTGAGTTTTTCGAGCTTTGTCTTGATTGCCTTTCGGGTTTTCATTAGCTGTTTGACCGTGAACTGCTCGCCTTTGGATGCCTGCACATCGTCAATGCCACGCTCAATATCATCAAGCTGCTTTTCCAACTGCTCCCTCTGGCGTTCTATGCTCATCGGGATTTTTTCAAACTGCGAATGCCCGATAATGACTGCGTCATAGTCGCCTGTGGCAATCCTGCCGCAGAACTTTTTGCGATTTCCCGTTTCAAAATCTCGCTTTGTTGTCACAAGTATATTTGCACTCGGATAGAGCCGCAGATACTCGGAAGCCCACTGACCGACAAGATGATTTGGCACAACAAACATGGATTTCTGGCATAAGCCGAGCCGTTTGCTTTCCTGTGCGGCGGCTACCATTTCAAAGGTTTTGCCTGCTCCCACCTTATGGGCAAGGAGCGTATTGCCGCCATAAAGGATATGGGCGATGGCGTTAACTTGATGGGGTCTTAGTGTGATTTCTGGGCTGATACCTCCGAAAGTGATATGGCTTCCGTCATATTCACGGGGTCGCACAGAGTTAAAAGTGTCGTTGTAATAACGGACAAGGCGGTTTCGCCGTTCTGGGTCTTTCCATATCCAATCCTGAAATGCCTGCTTGATGGCTTCCTGCTTCGCCTGTGCCGCCGTAGTTTCCTTTGCATTGAACACCGCTTTTTTATTGCCGTGTTCGTCATACACATAATCAAAGATACGGGTGTCACGCAGGTTTAAGGTGTCCTCAATAATACGATAGGCGGAAACCCTTTTCGTACCATAGGTGCTGTCCGCCTTTACATTCCCCATATCGGAGCTTTTATTCTCTATGAACCATTCTCCGTTTATCGGGGTGTATCGTACCTTTAATCTGCCTGCGGCATAGCTTGACGGAGTTAAAAGCTCCATCACAAACCGCTGTATATCTTCCTGCGGTATCCAAGTCGCACCCAGACGGACAGAGATTTCTGCCGCCGATAGGTCTTTGGGAATGACCTTTTTCAATGCTTCCACATTGACTGCAAGCTCTGGGTCATTCTTCGCAGCAAGCTCCGCAATCGTCAGTTTGTTTCGGACATTGCCCGACAGATACTCGTCTGCGGCTACATAGGAAACAGGCTCACAGTTCGGTACTTTGAAGATAACACCTTGTAAATCCTGCACAAGTTCAGCTTGCGTTTTGCCTGCGAGCTGCTCCATATAAGGAAAATCAACACGGGCTTTCTCTCCGATAGAGAGGGCAAGGGCTTCGCTTGCAGTTTCAACCGAAGTTACTTCTCGGTGGGGTTTGATAGTCCGCTTTGTGAACATATCTGCCTTCCGTTTGAAGTTGCCCTCATCATCAAGCACCTCCAGAGAACATAAAAGGAAGTAGCTCTCATCTGAAGCAAAAGCAAGATAGTTTCCTCGGCTGTTGATTAGACCGTATTTTGCGGTATAAACATCATACAGACGGTTGAGGTTTTCCTGCTCGGTGCGTATCATTTCCTCTGGGTAGTCATCGGTCTGATACTCAATGAGCTTACGCACACAGTCACGGATTTGGATAAGCCCTTTGATACGGTTTTCTGCGGTCATCGACACAGAAGCAGGTTGCATACGGTCATTCTCTCGGAAGTAAACCCTGCCGTCCACCAGAGTAAAAGAGAAGTTACGCACATTCGGGTCAGCAGGAACGGAAAGCTCCTGCTCATCGGAGATTTCATCAATCCCATCATCAAGCTCTGGGATTTCGCCGTTTATCCTCTGAACTGCATTGGACAGAAGCTCGGAAAGTGGTATATCCTTACGGGCTTTACAGACAGTCTCGAAAGTACCAAAGCGTGTGTTTTCCATCTTTATCTCGCCCAACACCATTTCGGGGTGTTCGACAAAATATCTGTTCATCGTAACACCGTTTTCGTCCGTATCAAGGTGTACCCAGTCTGGCTCTATATCCATCACTCGGTCACGCTTTTGCAGGATAAGAATATCGCTCGTGACCTCCGTGCCTGCGTTTGCCTTAAAGGTGTTGTCTGGCAGACGGATAGCACCTAAAAGCTCGGCTCTCTGGGCAATATACTTGCGTACCTCTGGACTTGCTTTATCCATCGTACCCTTTGAGGTAATGAACATCACAACGCCGCCGGCACGGACTTTATCCAGAGCCTTTGCGAAAAAGTAGTCGTGTATGAGAAATTTCTGGGCGTTGTATCGGCTGTCATTGACCCTTATCTCCCCAAACGGCACATTGCCGAGGACTACATCAAAATGGTCGTCTGGGAGATTTGTTTTCTCAAAGCCCTCAATGGCAATGTTCGCTTTTTGGTAGAGCTGCTTTGCAATCCTGCCTGTGAGAGAGTCGATTTCCACGCCGTGGAGCTTGCTGTTTTGCATACTTTCGGGAAGCAGACCAAAGAAATTGCCTGTACCGCAGGACGGCTCCAAGATATTGCCCTGTGAAAAGCCCAGGCGGTCAAGTGCGTCATACATCGCCTTGATAACAACAGGCGGCGTATAAAAAGCGGTCAGCGTTGACTCCATAGCGGCACGGTATTCCTCTGGGGATAGGCTGGCATATAGCTCCTTAAATTCCTCCGCCCACGCCGCATTGTGTTCATCAAATGCCATAGAAAGACCGCCCCAACCGACATACCGAGATAGGACTTCCTGTTCTTCGGGTGTGGCAAGGCGGTTTTCGATTTCAAGCTCGTGCAGCAGGTTGATTGCCGCCATATTGTTTCGGAACTTTTCTTTTGCTCCGCCGACACCGATGGCGTCATCGTTAATACGGAAATTATGACGGTCTGTGGCAAGAGTTTCCGTTTTTTCTTCTGGTGGTAATTCGGTTTTTTCCTGTTCCAATAGCTTTTGGATATAGCCGATTTTCTCCACTCGGTTTATCGGAAAGCCCACATTGTTCTGGAATGTGATGTCACGCAGGGACACATCACTGCTGATTTTCCCGATGCTCTCAATAAGATATTTACGGTTGTCTATGATGATTTCCCTGCCTATGAGGTCATCTGTGGATTGCTCCATTTCAGTGACAGGAGCTTCTGAGCCATTCACTTTATCGGCATACGCCTGTGGTTTTTCTTCGGCTTCCTCGGCTGTCCTGTACCAATCACTTTCGGTAGCCATAATCTCATCAAGGAGCTTCTCGTCCTCTTGGGTCAGCTCGGTGTGCTGTTCCAAGAATGGGATAAACTCATCTCTGCCACGGAGCAGGCTTTCTCGGTCATCTCCATATAGCTGTTCGCCCTTTGGCGATAAGGCATAATCGTAAAAATTCTTAATGTGGGCAATTAAATCGCCCTCACCATCGCCAATATCAAACCGCCCTTCATAGTTAAATTCCTCGCCGCCGATAACAGCCTTGATAACAAAATCTGTCTTGTGATACCACCCGATATTTTTATCGCCCTCACGCTCACGGTGCTGTTTCTCGTCCAAAATACCAAGCAGCTTATTACCCAGAGCAAAGCTCAAATCCGTATAGCGGTCATTAAGCTGTCTGTCATAAAAGGCAGGGTGTTCGGAAAAACCGATAGAAAACTGTATTCCGTCCTGCTTTTTCTCGGACGGTGTTTCTGTCCTCTGTTTCTCGGTTACGACCACTTTCAGATGGTCGTTTGCAGGATTTTCCGTTAGCTTTTCTTCAAAGTCGGCTCGGCTGTATTCCTGCCCCAAGATAGGGAACTCGGCATTTTGCAGGTAGACCTTTTCCTCAGTAAGTGTTGCAATCTCATATTTATCAGCACCGATATACACCACATCGCCCTCATTGTAGAGGTAGCAAAGTGGGTGCAGCTCCCTTAATTCCTCGGTAAACTTCCACCCATTACTGCGGCTGAAAACTGAGGTCGTTTTCCATTGTACCTGTGCAAGAAAGTCTATGAGCTGTTGAACGGTTGAGGGGTCGGACAGATGCTGTTCCATTTGCTCGGCGGTAACATCTGCAAGGTCGCTTCGTTCCACAACAGATAACAGGTCTTTTTCGTACCTGTCCAAGTCACGGATAAAGTCAGATAGCCGCAAAGCAAGGGTATCCCGTTTGTCGGCAGGCGGCAGGTCACGGTGGGCGTCAATAAAACGCTGCCTTGCTATTTTCCTCTGGGTGTCAATCTCATATTTGGGAGCTGACACGCTCTCCAGATAATCGGCATAATGGTCTTTTTCTTTCGGATTGAGATAGCGGTTATCCTTAATCAGCTCACGCAGACGCTTTTCAACCTGTGACCATTTCAACACAAGGTCGTGATTGGTATAAGTGCCGTTTCGGTCAATGGCAAGACCTTTGCTGTCATGCCAAGAGTGACCGCTGAAACCATCGGGGAAGATGTGCGTACCGCCGCCCGTTCCATACTCATTTTTAAGGAACTCAATATTTTTCTGTCTGTCCTCGCCCTTTTGGAATTGTCGGTAGATGCGGTATTTTCCGTCCGCAACGCCACTGCCTTTCTGAAGCACGGAGTCAATATCTTCTTTGGAAATAGTAAAAGCAGAGGCATTTTCGTCCTCTGCTTCGGCTATCATTTCGATTTGTTCATCTACGGTTGGAAGATTGACCCTAACCTCATCCTCTTTGGCAACGCTTACTTGTAAATCAGTTCGGTCAGTATCACTTCCTCCGCTTGACTGCGGATGTTGTTCATCAGTCCGACCCACTGCATCGGTGCTTTCTCTTTCAGTTCCTCTGTCACGCCCTGCTCGGCTGAGAGCTGCTTCGTCAGAAGCTCCAACCTCTGGAGTGCTGTCTGCTCTACCTCGTGCAGATGCCCGTTCAGCCTGCCCGATGTCAGCAGGTTGAGATAGGTCACTCGTTTGTGCTTCTCCAGATAATCCCTGTGCATCAAAGCGTACCTGCCAAGCGGAAGCTCTGGCTCTGTCGGTAATGTTAGGTCGGGAATAAGATAATCCCCCTGTCTGCTGTAAGTGATTTCGCTCATTGTATTCGCTCCTTTCGGGTTGTTGTCTGCCTTTATCATACTGAGCCTGCGTTCTTTGTGCAAAGGTGCGATTCTGGTCTTTTTCCGCCATTTGCACATTTCGGATAGACTGTGAGATTTCCCGTAACGCCATTTCCGCAATATCGCTCGTGGCAACGCCGATGGCGTTTATCGTTGCAGGGGTATTGAAATTTACAATATCCGCAAAATCCTCTCGGTCAAAAAACTCATTCGTATCCAGACCGCAGCGGCTGATCAGCATAAAAGCAACGCTGTTTGCTGCCAGCCGCCTGTAAATGACTTCTATATTAAAGTCGTCCAGTTCTTCCAAAAAGCTGTCTTTCGTGCAGTCCTTTAACTGAGAAAAATAGTCTTGCAGATTGTCCTCCACGGCGTTCTTTGCCGTTTCCATTAAGGCAGAAGCAAGGTCAGTGCTTTCCACATCTCCAAACCTGTCCGAGAGCCTTTCCATAACAGCCTGCTCGTATCGCTCATCCATCTGCCATATCGGAACAGGGCGGCTGCCATAATAGCCCTCGTGGGTGTCGGACACATCAAAATAGTATTTCAGCGTATTCCTGCGACCTTTCGGGTCAAATACGGCAATACCCTTGCTGTCCTTATTGACCCAACGCTTGAACTGCCTGTTCCAAGTTTCGAGCTTCGCAACGGCGACAGCATCGGGGCGTTGGGCGTATATTAAAAGCTGTTCGTCATAACGGCATTTATAGTTGCGGCAGGCAGAGGACAGAAAGCCCTGCCACGCCTGCGGATTTTTTGCAACCGCAACGCCTGTACGCCGATACAGCTCTGTGATTAGCTGATACTTCGCAGCCATTCAACCTACACCTCCTTATCGTTTTTGTTTCAAATATTCCTGTTTGCTCACTCCGCACCACCGCCAAGAAAAGAAATGACCTTGTTCGATTTAATGCTCTTTTGCAGGTCATTGATGAGAGTAATATCCCCAACCGTGATGCCCTGCATAGAAAGAATATCGTCCATAGTCATAGCGGCAATCGCTTTTTCATCGGTAAAGCCTGCTTCCAAGACCTTATTCAAGACCTTGACGGCTTTCTGATTAACAGCCATATTCTAAATCCTCCTTATCGTTCTAAATCCTTGTGCTTCGGTTCTTTCTGCGGCGTTTGCTCCGCAGGTTTCGGCTCATAGGTCGCCCCGTTTTTCTGCATACGCTCGGCAAACTCGCAGATGTGGTACAGATTGCTGCCGACTTCGGTATGGTATTCATCAATGAAGCGGCAGGGATACTCCCGTTTCTCTCCCCAAGAGGTCGTGACAATGACCTTTCCGCCGTCGGGGATACGGAACAGTTCTTTATATTGAGGGTCAATAAATCGGATACCTTGTTCTGCTTTCTGGATATGCTTATCAAGCCATTCCTTCACATAGCAATAGCAATAAAAATTATAGTCGCCTTTGGTGGGATTGCACCGAAGCAGAAAAGCGTGTTTCTCCGTATCCACACGGAAACCGTACTCCATACAATAGTTACCCTTGATAGCACTTTCGGGAAAATGCCTTGCAAACGCACTCATATCATAGCGGTTATGCAAAAGCCCTTTATCCTCCCGTAAAGCATTGATGACCGTATCAAGCTCTGCCTTAAATTCGTCAGATTTCCATTGGGGTCTGGTATCAAACCAAGTGGTGTAAAAGCCATAGCCCGTTGTGGCAAAGTCACCACGCAGATGCCCGATAGTGCCTGTCTGCCCCTCAAGCTGCATGCTCTGGGCATAGGTGTATTTCTGTTCTGTCGGGGTTAAAGGTCTTGTCTTTATTTCATTACTCATTCGGCTGCTCCTTTCTTTCCTTTTTCTCCTTCTGCTCGTCTAAAATCTTGCGGATACAGACATCGCAGAAAATAACTGACCCATCCTTATATCGGGGATAAGGACAGGTCGTGCAGTCATATTTTATTTTATCGCTCACGGTCATCACCGTTTTTCTGCTTCTGGGCAGGCTGATTATAGGGCATACGGCACTCTGACTGGTATCGTTCATTCAGCTTTTGCCGTGCATCATCAAGCTCATTCGTGTAATAACCCCAGAAATAATTTGAGCCGCCCTTGCAGTACCAACACACATAAGGGTTGGGTGCGTTGGGATTGTGACCGATGACAAGCTCTGTACTCCCGATAGTACAGCTCTCGATGATTTCATAGTTCTGATTAGAGCGTTTTTCTTCGTCCATAAGCACCTCTCTATTCTTTGGCATAACGCCGATAAGCTTTCTCGCCCGTGGCTCTCATTTTCTGAACAGGGCGGCTCCCTGCAAGCTCTGGATACCGTGCCTGCAGCTTGCGGCGTGTCCTGCTGACGCTCTCAAAGCTCGGCAGACCGAGATATTTGTGCTGCGTCATTATCTCCGCAAGCGGCATTGCCCCTGCATCCTTCAGACAGGCATTACAAAGTGCAAGATACAGCACCATATCGTCATTTCTGGCATCCTCATTCTTTTCCAGAACAGCCCTGACTTTCTTTTCAATGGTTTTAAGGTTTCTCATTGTTACCTCCATAAAGGAAAGGGCGGCATCTTTCAGCCGCCCAAACCACTTACTTATTCTTTCTGTTACGGATATTCAGCCATACCGCCGCACCCACAATGAACACGACAAGCACGATTGCGATAATGGTTTTTGCGTCCATCAATTAGTCCTCCTTTTTCTTCTTTCTGTTCTTATAGCCGACAAATCCGAGAACGCCCGCACCGACAACAGACAGAGCTGCAAGGCTTACCCATAAGCCCAGATTGAAGTCATCGCCTGTTTTCGGGGTATCCCTGAACTCATTGTGCATCTGCACGATAGCCGTAGCGTCCACCTTGACCGTTGCCTGTTTATCGGCAGGCAGGATATATCCTGCGGAAGCCTTGTCGCTTACTTCGGATACGGTATAGTCGCCAATCCGCAAGCCCTCAATCACGATTTCTCCGTTCTTATCTGTCTTAAAGGTCTGGTCATAGTCCACGCCTGTCACACGGAAAGAGAAGCCCTCCACCTTACCGTCAGAGGAAGTCTTTACGATTTTAAGAGAGCCTTTCTGTGCTGCATTGATAAATCCTACACCCGCCTTATTTTCCACGGTGTAGGTCTTGCCGTTCTCCTCAACGGATACGGAATACACATTTTCATCAAGCACAAAGCCTGTCGGAGCTTTGGTTTCCTTTACCAGATATTTGCCGTAGCGGAGTTCACTCATCTGGTAAACGCCGCCGTCAAGTTCTTTCATTTCGCCAAGCAGCGTATCGTCTTTATCCAGTTTCCCATCGCCATTAGTATCGGAGTAAACCTCAAATACCGCACCAGACAGCTTGTTGTCGGGATAATCCTCATCAACCTTTGTCAAAGCGATATTGCCCTTAATGAAGTAGTTGACAAGTTCGATTTCCACAACTTCGTCCACCTTGCCGATTGTCACGGCGATTTCTTCCTCGGAGAGTACATATCCCTTCGGGCTTTCGATTTCACGGATTATCCAAGTTCCATACGGCACTTTGGCAAAAGAAAAACTACCATCATCTTTTGATGTGGTAGCTGCAATCGCATTTTCCTTTGTAAACTCGGTAGTTCCTGTCGTAAAGATACCGATAACTGCACCTCCCAGAGCCTTTCCGTCCTCATCAGATTTCTTACCGCTTACAGAGCCGTAAATAATGTCATTTGTGATAGCTTCGCCCTCATTGGCTGTGATGCGGACAGTTTCGGCATCCTGTCCTGCGTATTCAAAAGTAACAGGGTATTTTGCATCGCTGACAATATATGCGGAGTTGGTCGAGATTTCCTGCACATAATAGCTGCCCATCGGCAGGTCGCTGATAGCTTTCCCGTGACCGCTTTCATCAAGGGAAATGACCTCAATCAGACCGTCCGCAGGAATGGTCTTTCCATCTGCGGCTGTGAGTTCCTCCGCCGCATACAAGCCAAAGGTCACATCAAAGATTTCTCCATTCTTGCCAATGCCGTAGGCTTCATCAATGGCAAGGCTCTTGATGAGGTCGATTTCAACACGCTGTCTTTCATTATAGAAAGAAGTAGCCGTTTCCGTTACATCAACATTCTGTCCTGCATACACAAGCTCAACAGAACGGACTTCCTCATTCAGCACCATTCCATACGGAGCTGTGATTTCCTTAACCTCATATTTTCCGAGATACAGTTCTTTGGATTTTACTGTACCGTCTTTTCCTGTCGTAACGGTATCTACAACCTCGCCCTTGTTTGCTCTGACCGTCCCGTCCAGAGTGACAATATCCTCGGCTGCGGTAATTTCATAGACTGCACCCTCAAGACCGCTGACAGAGAAAATCGGCTGATACAATCCCTTATCGCCTGCAACGGAGCTGAATACCTCGCCAGACTTTTCTACGGTAATTGTGCCTTTCTGTGCCATATTGGAACGTACTACCTCAATAACGGTAATGCCGCTTTCTTCCTCGGAATTTTCCTGCACCACATCAAAATAAACAGGCTCGGAATTTAAGACATACCCATACGGGGCTTGTACTTCCACAAGGGAATAGCCTTTGCCGTATTCCAATGTCTGCGGTGTGATAAGGTCGCCGTCTGCCGTAGTATAGAAGGTGTCAATGGTCGTCACTTCGGGATAAGTGAAAGTCATAGTCACAAGATTTCCATTCGGGTCGTAAATCTGGAAGCCTGCACCTGCATACGGGATTGTATTGCCTGTTTCTGCATCTTTCTTTACGATTTTGATATAGCTCTCAAAGTTAGCGTTGTTGATAAGGTAGCGGTAGGTCTGACCGTCCTTGCTGATAAACACATCAAAGTCTTTCATCAGTTCACGCCCCTCCCAACCAGAGGTCTGGCGGACGGTATAAATGCCATACGGCATATCCTTTGTCTGGGCAAAACCGTTCTCGTCACATGTCAGCACATCACACTCGGTTTCCTTTGCATTTTCATAGCTGCCTGCGGATTTGAGGAACACTTCAAATACCGCACCTTCTTCGGGTGTTTCAATCTGGGTTTCCCCGTTATCCGTATGCTTGATGAGTGCGATATTGCCTTTGATGACCTGTTCATTCACATCGTTTGCGGTACTGTTCAGCTCTACCGTGTATAGCTCTGGTTCTGCACCTACCTTGTGGATTGCGGTATCCAGAAGATACCCCTCGGACGGGCTGATTTCACGGACAGTCCAATCATTATCACAGATATAATACTTGGTCGTAAACTGACCGTTTTCATCAGTCGTGTAGGTGTCAATCAGTTCCTCACCTTTATAGATGCCGTAAACCGCACCTGCAAGGGAAGCATTGCCCTGCGGAGAACCTGTTTCTGCATCGGTCTTTGTCACAGTCACTTGGAATTTCTTCAACACATTGTCGAAGCTGCGTTTTGTGACCTTGTTCCATTCAATCGGAGCTGTCTGGGAAGCAGGAACGACATAGCGGACTGCGGTATCCACTTCCTCAACCACATACGGGGTATCGCCACTGATAAGGACATTTTCAAACTTAGCCAGTCCGTTTTTATCAGTCACGGCATACTCGTCAACAGGCAAGCCGCTTAAAGATGTGCCATAAAGGTGGAATTTCATTCCCTCCACCAGATTGTCCTCGGAAGTCTTGACGATTTCCAGACTGCCACGCTTCAAAGTATTGCTGAAGGTCACAGTAGAGGTTTTTCCTCCGATAAGTGTGACGGTCTGGGTTTTCTGCGGCTCATAACGGTCAATAGACTGTTCTGTGACCGTATAAGTGCCAGGGAATAATCCCTCCACGGAGACAGAGCCGTCCTTTCCTGTCTTAACTGTTTTATTGAAGTTATCACCTTTGATTGTAAAAGAGATGCCCTCCACAACTCCGTCCTCAGAAGTCTTTTTGAGGGCAATCGTGCCTGTCGGCGTTTCGATATTGATATATGCAGACACGGTATCAGCATTCTCCACACCTGTTACCAAATCCTGCAAGTTCGGGTCGCCATAGGCAATGAGCTTTGCACTGCTGCTGACAGTCGGCACATTGTTCCTCTTTGCCGTAATGCGGACAGAACCGCTGATAGCTACAGTGGAGCTGATTGTCAGCTTATTTCCAGACTTCGATACACTCACATTACTGTCAGAGCTTAAAAAGCTGTAATCAGAAAGCACGCCGTTGCTGTCATTCAATGTGATGCTGTACTTTCCGTCCTTGTAGGCAAGCTCCTTTGTGATGTCATTCTTACCACCCGACATAAAGCTCGGAATGGTGTTATGCTCACGCAGCATCGCAACAATCTGGTCATACACTGCCCTTGCTCCGCTGTTGGCATAATTTGAACCGAAGTGCAGGCTGTAAACGGTGGTGCTTGTCTGGTTATATGAACCTGTGGCTTCACGGCAACCTGTGACAAACTCCCATACGAGGGTCTGCGTGGCAAGCCATTTTTCATCATCACTTCCTGACAGATTATTTCGGTTGCCCTGATACCCATAGAGCAGGGCAAGCCCAACCGCCTTTTTCTGGTTGGCTGAAAGGGCGTTCCAAGTATCAGAGGAAGCCTTTTTCAAGGTGTTTCCTGTTTTCAGCGGTACTCCCGGCTGAATACAAAACGCATTCTCACCGTCCACAAACATACGGTACTTATAATTTCCCGTTCCGCCTGCGGTATAGCCGCCGATATTCGCACTGGAATTGTACCTCATCGCATTACCGTTGCTGTCATAGGTGTGGGAAAAGGAAATCGTCCCGATGTCACCCGCAGCAAACGCCGTCGCAGGCATTATGGATAATGCCGTGACCGCAGCCATTACAAAAGCCGCAGCCTTTTTGAACAATTTAGGGATTTTCATAGTTACCTCCTGTAATTTGGATTGAATATTTTGCCTTACTGACCGAAAAAAGCTGCCCGTTATGGACAGCTTAAAGTATTTCTTTTCTCGGATAGTTACTGGCAGTAGTTAGGGGGTGAGGTGTGGAGAGGGGGAATCCAAAATGATGGCTATCCACTCAAATGGGCAGACCTCGCCCTCGGTGTGTGGCTATCTCTCGTGAGCCTTGTTCCGCTGCAAGTGTCGGTTATAAAACTCCAACGCCTTGACAACAAAATCCGTTTCCTGCCCTCTGGGAACAGTCTTTGGAATGAGCTTGGTTATCCTCTCGTCACGGAAAGCAGGTTTTTCCTTCTGATTGGGCTTTTCTTCCTCCATAATGGACTGGATAACCTCGGAAGTGAGCTTGCCATCTTGGTTATACTTCTTCATTTTGATAGCCTGTGCCAATGACGGGGTAGCATCGTTGTACTCCATTGCTTCAAGCAGGGTGTATTGCTGTTCCTCGGTCAGATAAGAAACCTCAACCGCAGGACGAAAAGCAATCTGCCTTTCATCTACCATTTGCAGGATTTCGGGAACAAGCTCCGTTAGACGGATATAGCGGCGTATCTGGTCTTTGCTTTCTCCAACAAGTTCTCCTAATTCCTCATCAGAACGCCCTTTTGATAAATTAGTCGCCAATGGCGACGCATTTTCTTTTGGGGGTCTGCCTGCCTGTCGTTTCATAGCTTCCAACCGCATTTTATACGCAAACGCTTTCTCACTCGGCAAAATAACAGAGCGTTGGAGATTACTTTCCACCATAACAATAATGGCTTCATCACGGGTAAGCTCTTTGACCTCGCATTTCAGCGTTTCAAGTCCTGCAAGTTCACAAGCCTTTTTTCGCCTGTGACCACTGATAAGCTCATACCGTCCGTCCTCTTTTAAGCGAACTGTCGCAGGGGTCATTACACCGTTCCGCTTGATACTCTCAACAAGTTGTTCCATATCTTCGTCCATCAAAACCTTGAACGGGTGGTCTGGAAACTCGTCAATCTCCGATATGGGAATATCCCGTATCTTGCTTAGCTTTGCTTCCTCACGGCTTTCGTCCGTCTGAAAAAGGTCATCGTATGCGGTCAGCTCGATTTTGGTTTCTCTGCTTCTCGCCAATCTCTGCCACCTCCTTTCCTAACTGCTCATAGGCTGCGGCAACCTTGCCGCTTTTGTCGTAAGCAAAAATACTTTTGCCTTCTGCGGTAGCTTCCACCGCACGGATAGAATGAGGTATCTCGGTATCAAATACCTTGATTTTCTTACCGTATGCACTTTTGACCGTTGCCGTAATTTCCTTAGAAATGTTGGTACGGGGCATTACCATAGTCATTAAGATACCGTCTATCCGCAGCTTTGGGTTGATTTGCCGCTTGACCATTGATACGGAGCGAAGCAAAAGCTCCAGACCTTTAGCCGAGAGATAGTGGGGCTGTGTCGGGATAATCACGCTGTCAGCCGCCGCCAGAGCATTGATGGTTATCATGCCTAAGCTCGGCATACAATCAATAAGCACATAATCGTAATTCTTTTTAACCTCATTGACATAGATTTTCAGCACACGCTCACGGCTCATTGCATTGATTAGCCTTACCTCAAAGCCCGACAGCTCAATGTTTGACGGAAGCAGGTCAACGCCCTCTCTGTAATGGATAATACCCTGTGAAGCATCAAGCGTTTTATCGTCTATGATGTTCTGCATCACAGTAGAGAGCGTTATGGGAATATCGTCTGGTCTGTTATAACCCAGAGCCATCGTGAGATTTGCCTGTGCATCGGCATCAATCAGCAGGACTTTTTTACCCTGCTGCACCAGACTTACACCCAGATTGACCGCTGTGGTTGTTTTTCCGACACCACCTTTCTGGTTAGTCAGAGCAATTACTTTGCAATTTGACATAGATGCGTCCTCCTTTCACATAGATTTAGCCACTTTGTCAAGGTGGCTATGTAAACAGTACCAGAGAACGCAAAAAAGCCGCCTACTCTTAAAATCAATAAGAATAAGCGGCTTTGTAATCTGCCTTAGACATATTCAATTTTCATTCTCTTGGTCGGTGCATTTATGACCTTAAAAATAAGCTCGTCAATACAATCCGTATATCTGCCTTGCTGAATAAGTTGATTTTTTAACTCTACAAGGCTATGTATCAAAAGTTTTCTTTCGTGGCTATCCAAATACAGATGATTAAATTTCTCTCTCATAAGCACACCTCCACTTCTTTAGCTTCATTATATTGGAAAGCAGGGGAAAGGACAAATCTGCAAAAAGGTACAAAAATAAGCGTACCACTATTTCTAATGATACGCCTATCCTCATTAAATCACTTCAAAATGCTTCAACGCATCCTTTATCGCTTCCACTTTCTCCGCTGTCGGATGCTTCCTCGGCTGTTTCAATTCTTCTACCGCATTAGGAGCATCATACATCGGCAATCCTAAATCTCTCTTTACCTCTGCGATATATGCGGTATGTACTTTGAAGCCGTATTTAGCTTCTATGTACTCCTTTATCATTTTGTAGGTCACTCGTTCCTTGGGCTTGTACTCTTCGGCTCTTTTAGCGATATTATCAAGCGGAACTTTTCCCTCACCTTCGCCAAACTCAACTTTTACGTTGATATGTCCGTCTGGCTTTTTGTGGGAAAGCAGTACAACCGTCTCAACATGCCCACTATGACAAAACTGATCCACGACCGCCACCTTCTTCGCCTCATACCCCTTCTCCTGAAGTATCTTCACATCTCTCGCCAGGGTTGCCGGGTCGCAGCTCACGTAGACGATACGTTCCGGCGCCATATGGACCAGAGTATCCAGAAGAACCTGATCACAGCCCTTTCGTGGTGAGTCTACGACCACGACGTCCGCGTGGGAGCCATCGCCGCCCTTCTTGTATATGTCGGGAACGACTTCCTCTGCCTTACCGACAAAGAACTCGGCATTTGTGATCCCGTTGATCTCGGCGTTGTGTCTTGCATCATCTATAGCCTGTGGAACGATCTCCACTCCGTATACCTTCTTTGCCTTCTGTGCGAGGAACAAGGATATGGTTCCTATTCCGCAATACATGTCCCACACGGTCTCGTCACCGGACAGGTCCGCATACTCCAAAGCCTTGTTGTACAGGACATTTGTCTGGACAGGATTTACCTGATAGAAGGACAATGGGGATATCTGGAAAGCTTCTCGGTGTCAGGTGCACATGAACATACTTATTCAAGTTCTGTTCATCTCTCGTTCATCTGCACCTGACACCTTGTGCTTATTGGAACCGCAGCCATGTAGGTATTCATCCATTTTGGGGTATTGTTTCAGGTAGTTTAGGGCTTCTTTTTTTCTGTCCATGGGGGCTCCTTATCAAACTGCTTTTCTGTTCTCAATTTATACTTTCTGTTTCGATTTCCGCCAACTGATTCAGCATCTTCCATCTTTGCTAATATTACACGGGTTCTTTCTGCACTCAGTCCAATTACCATCGAAATAGCTCTGGCACTTGCCAATTCATTTTCAGTTAAAAAATTTCGTATTTTTTCTCTATGGATTTCCGTTTTTGTCGTTTGTTTTTTATCGTTTGGTTTACCCGCTTGTTTCTTCGCAAATTCAAGCGTTAAACGGGTTCTATCTGGATTGTAGCTTTCCTCAACAACAGGAACAGCCCAACCTTCATTTCCCCATACCTGGTAAATATCCAGGATACCACTACCAGTTCTTTCTCCAATGCCAATCATATTAAACATCTTCATCAATGTCTTATTTCTAGGATCTGAGATGCCACCACGGAGCATCTGTTTCTTGCCTGTTCGGATACTTCCAGGATTCTCGAACAACCTTATGAACTGGCGTATCATCAATTCTCGTAATTTCTTCCAGTTTAAAAGGTTTCTTAATATCTTTAGCAATTTTACTATTCACCCTGAAAAAGGAATCAAAAAATTGCTCATTTTATTATTGTCTATATTACAGCCTCATTTTCTTTATGCTCATTTACAGAAAGATTTTCCATCAAATCTTCACCAATTTTATAGACGGATAACTTATCGATTGCCATTTGAACCTGAAACTCATTTAGTTCGATCTCAACATCATAAATATCTCCGCTTTTTGGCAATCTGACATGAATAACTGCAAAATGCTGATACTCCTCAGTATTATAAATTCCATCCTCATACTTCTTAAGGCGTACTATTTTTCTTGATATTCCTTCCACCAACCGATAATCTATTGCATATATTTTTTTCTCTGTGAATCCATGTAAATGTGTAGTTCCAAATGCTAATGCATTTGTTTTATAGAAAAGCATCTTACTTTTTAAATATGACGCTTCAAGCTCCTCATAATCAATATCGCCCTTCAACCACTTCCGTACCGGCATTCCTATATACAGTGAAAACTCTAGCAAAAAAAAGAATCCGAATAGGCAAAATCCTATGATAGCCATATAATAACGCCCTAAAGGAATAAGACACAAGGTACAAAACATCAGGAACAATGGCAATATCATTTTGACAAGATATTCCCGTCTTTGAAATCTTTTTAATAAATCCAGTTTCATGCTTTGATATTTAGTTTTCTCAAATGTGTGCTCATTGAGATAGGCTACATATTTCTCATGCCACTCAGGGCTTTCAAAATAATTGCCATTCATATATTGTGCTTTCATCTCACGAGCTTTCGTATCTGCTTTACTTTCCTTGCAATACGCATAGAGCAAATATGCAATGAGCATCGGACAAACAATGCATGCCGCACATTTTCCAACCATATCTCCTATGACAAAAAACAAAAATAGTCCCAGAAGAACCGTAAAAACAATATACACAACCAATGATTTCCTAGTCATAATAAATTGAAATCCGTCTTTTTTTCTCATATAATTCTACTTTCTCCAACTACGAACTCATTTCACAACAATGGGTACAACTATTTGCGGACACATTATCCATCAGAGCCACCTAAATACCGCATAAACTCAAGGTTTCTTGCTTATCAAGCATACCATCTCAACATGGCACGATACCTTCTGATTGATGTCAAGCTTTGTGCCCGTTCGCGGAAACATATCCTGTCAAAACGGAAACATGTCCATACCTTCTGAAACCACACATTCACAGCTACAAACAGATGCAATCTGTAGAAAAATTGACATCCATATCAAGGTCTTAACCATCGAAGTCTATGGGAACAAGTCTGTATAAAGCCTTTGCTACCTATATAATGCAAGGCAATTTTACACTGCTGCTCCCTGCCACTGTCTCGACAGTTGAGACAGTGAAGGTCGACTTATATCCTCATAACATGCCGGTGATTATCTCAGATGAGCCCATACACTCGACAAGGTTGAGTTGCCGGATTTCACCGTCTCGACCTGAAATATTGTCCCTATTTCTTTGCGCTTTCTTCCAACTCCAGCATATACCTATCAAAGTCGGACATGAATAATCTGTCTTGGATCACGCGGTATTTTTCAAATTCTGTCTCAGCATGAAGCTTTGCAATTTCCGCTGTCACCTTGCCTGCATCCTGTAAAATACCGTAATCAAACATTTCAATGAAGCTATTGAGCCTTTTTTCCCAATCCTGCATCGTAAGCGGAATGTGCCGTAATGTCATGTTTTCCGCAAAATCCAGGTATGCCGTAACCATACGATTCAGCTGCTTCATTTCATCCTGACTCAGATAATTCTTCGCAATCGTGACATCACTTTTCTTAATCTTTCCATCAGGAGCATCTGCCCAAGTAGTTAATCCCATATGCTCTCTTGTATGGTCAGCTCTTTCTACAATCAGTTCAGCTGCCGTATGACCATGAACTGCGTAATGCATTTTATTCTGAACTGTTGCGTAAAATCTCCTGGTAGTTGCAGAATTCTTATCGTAATCAATGGCTGTGGCATACAGGTCAGTTATTTTCTGATAAAACTTTCTTTCGCTTGCTCGAATTTCACGAATTCGTTCTAACTGCTCATCAAAATACTTTTCTGTCAGATATGTTCCGCGTTTGAGACGCTCGTCATCCATAACCCAGCCTTTGATGGTATAGTCCTTTGCAATTTGATTGACCCATTTACGGAACTGCACCGCACGCTCAGAATTTACCTTAAATCCTACTGCAATGATCATCTCTAAGGAATAATGATTTGTGCTGTAGCTTTTTCCGTCAGCGGCAGTTATTCGAAATTTTCGAATAACTGAATCCTCTTGTAACTCACTGTCCTCAAAGATTTTCTTAATATGATAATTTATAGTGTTAGTGCCGACATCGTACAATGTTGCCATCATCTTCTGTGTCAGCCATATATTCTCATCCTCATAGCGCATCTCAATACTGTCCTGCTGATCGCCAACTGAGGCAACATAGGTCAAGTATTCTGCCGCGCTGGAACGGATGGTAATTTCGTCTTTTTTCTTTTTCAAATAGGAGGCCTCCTTTATAAATCGAAATGCGTTTTTGCTATTGTATTTAGCTGTCCTGCTATTTCATCAAATGGTAAATTCAAATCCAGAGTCCTGACAGTAATCTGGTTTCCACTCATCTGATACACATTATTCGGATATATCTCTTCATCAGTCTTGGCATACAAAAGCATTCCCGAAACCGTATGGTCCTTCTCTCTCAGTTCATATTCCTTGTTTTTCACATAAGTAAAAATCTGATAAAGATTGCCTGAATGAAGTGTATGCTTGTCAAACTGCACCTGTGTGCTGTGCTCATAATACTTTGCGTCAATAATAAGAACTTTCTCACCACTTTGGAGCATGATGTCACTTTGCATCACAGGCAACATAGAGTTTTCTTCATTGTCCAGCTGCCAAGGAATCTGTGATGCATTTGCGGTAAACTGATTTTTAAACTCTTTCCTATAATATTCCAGGATAAACTTCTCATACAATCGACACATTCGCTGCTCGTCTAGAAAGTCCATCAACTTGGTATGCCCATTCGATTGTGTTTGCAATAGACCCTTTACTACCAGGTAGCATATCGAAATTAGCATACGATAAGTCTGGTTATTTCGATTGTACTGAACATTCCAATTTACCGTATACAAATCAATAAAATCCACCTCGCTGAAATACACCATTAACTTTCTAAGATTTTTCTTACGCTGTTTCGATATATTCGAACGAAGGAGAAGTTCAACTGTAGATTTGATGATCCGATTCATGATGCTGTTAACCGAAAACTCATCATATGTACAGATTAGCTGTTTCCGTAACATCGACTGTGTCTTGATGGACTCTGCAATATCAATCTTTCCTCTCAGAGAAGAGAGCGCCTCCGTCTGCAGAATATATTCTTTACCAAGTCCTCTCTTTAGCTGAATCGCGATACCTTTTTCTAAGATAGCCGCCATCAGCTCGCCAGTATTATTAAATTGTTCTGTGGCTATATTCTTATAGCCTTGCTCATTCAATACCTGAAATGCATAGGACAGCATATAATAGATGTTTTGAATCGGTATCACTTAATCGTACTCCTTAGATTTTCGCTCCAATCTTTCACCTTCATAGGTTCATCAAACCAGTATTCTTTCAATAAAGGTATCAACTCATATTCCACAACACCATAAAGCCAACTATCATCAATTGTATCAGGCTGTAAATTACAGAAGTAGCTGTGACCAATACAGAACCCTTCGCCCAGAGATTCATCGACGGAAATCTCTCTATTCAAGCTTTCGACGCAACTGATCAGTTTGTTGAACTTCTCATTATCTAATGCCATGCGGTACTCACGGAACCCCGGAGTCTCAAACCCCGGCTTGATATCAAAGAAAGCAAACCTTCTACGAAGTGCATAATCCAGCATAGCCAGGCTTCTGTCCGCAGTATTCATCATGCCAATAATATAGACATTCTTCGGCACCGCAAACTTTTCATCCGAATACAGAAGCTGTAGCGCATTTCCTCTCTTATCATTTTCAATCAGCATAAACAGCTCGCCAAAGATCTTACTCAGATTGCCGCGATTGATTTCATCTATGATAAAGAAATACTCATTATCACTATCTACCTCGGCCTTCTTGCAGAAATTGTAGAATGCCCCCTTCTTCAGTTCAAATCCTGTAGCAGATGGACGAAAGCCCATAATAAAATCTTCATAGGAATAACTCTGATGGAACTGTACCATCATGACACGCTCTACATCTTTTACACCCATCATAGAATAGGCCAAGCGCTTAGCAGCATATGTTTTTCCTACACCTGGTGCACCCTGCAAGATAATATTTTTCTTATTTCTAAGCAAGCCAACTAATCTGGTATAATTATCTTCAGACATGTACACATCATCCAGGAAATTTTCTGCTGTGTACTCCGGATAGGCAATTTCCTGCTCATCATCTGCAATATCGTCTTCCTCAAACAAAGCCTTAATTTCTTGTACGAAGTCACTATATGGCGTAATATCGGTCAGAGTCTTCTGAGGGGACTGATGATTAATTGTCCAATCGCCCTTGTTCGTCCAATTTACTTTTCTAACATTAGAATATTCATCTGTGCGATCTGCATCATATTCATAATCAGACTCAACAATTCCTTTGCCAAGAATTCCATTATTACCTTTTTTAACGTATACCACGTCGCCAATCTTAATATCATGTACAAACTGCCAAGTAGCATGAGCTGAATTCTTATAGGAACTGCTATCACCGTATTCTTTCTTCATCTGCTGTTTCATTTCATCCTTAGAGCTGAATACTCCAAGATCTCCAATCTCGCCCCAGCCCAGTAGCATATAACCGTTCTTATAACACTCTTCCCATTTATCAGCGTTTTGTCCTGGAGCATAAATCCAGTAATGAACTGTATCGACATCACTATCTGCAAGAGCATCGCTATCATTCGTTTTCTTACTCTTTGCATCAGAGACACCTTTTTTGAAAATATCAGATGCCATCTCCGCTGTTAATTCCACTGATTTGCCTGCTTCAGTAAGTGTCCACACACCTCTTACGCTTTTATCAATATATCCTGCTCCAACGAGATAGTTTCTGGCGAAAGCAACTTCATTTTCAAATTTGTTAACCTTCGTTTTCCCTCTGGTTTCGCTTACTATCTCATCCGACAAATGCTCGTTTTCTATAATTTTCTTTCTCGCTTCTACCGGTGTCGCAGATCCTCCTAAATCGCGTAACGCCTGTAGCAATGGCATAAACCACTTAAGAAATTCTGCTTTCGAAGTCTTTTTACCTTTTTCAGCAGCCTTTTCCTGATTGACTTGCTCAGAGATCACCCAGGCCGTATAGGATAAATCAGGAAAGTTCTTGTATTCATATTCACCTGCATCCAGAGCTTTCTTACACAAATCCTTTATTTCAAGATAATCTGCAGCAAACGGCACTTTCTTAAGCTTCTTCTCGGCTGCGACAACAAACTCGCCAGGCATATTCTGGACATCTGCTATAAACCAGCGGTTTCTGGAATCCAAGTTGATAAATGTATAAGGACGAATCCAATAAAGGCCCATAGTAATATTCCAGCGAATGCAAAGCTGATCATGTACCTTGTCATAAGCCTCGGAGAATTTCTGACGGTTATCCTCTGTGTCATTGTCAGCCAATGCAAGAGCTACCTCAAACAAACTCCACAAGTTATCAATATCATTTGCTTTTCTATCATCCTTAAATCCATAAAACGTAGCCTTTAGATTATTAAGAACCGGAATTCCATCAAAATTGCTCGGCACAGTTGCAGCAATTCCAAACTCTGATGCTATCCCGTTAAGAATAGCAATTCTATTAGCATTTGTTATTCCCTTGTTGAATGTGCCAAAGATGGTGAACGGATCAATATCAATAATCTCATCACCACTTTCAAGTTTCGGAGCACTAATTCCAACAGTGTTATACACCGCATATATTTTCTGAATAAGAGCCTTTCTATCAGTTTTGAAAGGAAGAAGCTTAGTAGCAAACTCTGTATAAAAATCTATCCAATCGTATTGCATTTTCACGATATCTCCTGTTCATCGTTGATATTCTACTTTTTTACTGGCGGCTGGTGAATTAGATGATCTTTTGATTGAACTTTCAATTCTTCATAAATATCATCATAATCAGTCGTCCATTTTAAATGAAGAAGCATATCATATGTTTCATTGTCATCGCCCACTTGACCTTTGGAAGTCATATTCAACGTCAAATCAGCAAGACTAAGCATATGGTTACTAACTCTAAACGGAATATGTATACCTAAACACGCAGATATCACATTTGACTTAGTAAGATTTTCACCCTTCTTCATGTTACTTATTGTTCTGTTATCCAAACCTGTAATACTTCTTAAAAGTCTTGCTGAATAATTACAGATATGTTTATCCATTAGGATATCAAGTGCTGATCCAAATTCTTCACCGTCAATTGCATTTAACATCTCTTTTGACATTTCATTTACTAGCCCATACTGAGATAACAAATCCTCTGTTATAGCGTCATTATAATTAAATGCTTCATCTGCCTTTGATTTTGGAAGTTTCACATAATGCAATGTTCCATCTTTTTCATCCACAATGAATTGTAAGAAACATTCTTCTTCATGTGTCTTTGCATATTCAGTTAATCTTATTTTTCCGTCATCAGTACGTTCCAAGCATTCCGATGTAGCAACGCAAAGTTTATCTTCCACATACGCAAAACATTCTGACTCAATAACACTTTTTACAGCGTTGCTTTCTGAATACCAGTTTTCTAAGGTCTTGTAACTGACCGAAGTTCTTATCTCTCTACCGACATAATCATTATCTGTGAGCTTAACAACTACCACTTTAGGTTTATTGTATTCTCTAGCATCATCAGGTGTATATGCAGAAGTCTGTTCTACTTCAATCACATTTAAATACGGATCTTTTCCGCCAGAGAAAATAAAATCACGTAAGTAATTCTCGCTGTAAATTGGTAATCGTAACGGAACATAGTCATCCTTAAATACCAATCTAAAAAAGTTCTCTGCCTTTGTCTTATTAACTGATTTTTTTAGCTCAGTAAATGTTCCTCGATCATCAATGTTACTTGGAGTTGCGTGACGATCTAGCAATTCTTTAAGCAAAGCATAGTAACATCCAAGACGTCTAACAACACGATTAATTCGTGCATGCTCATCTGCCTTCATATAATCAGTAATATAATCTCTAAACGTTTTGCCTGGAACTAATTTTGCCTGACCACTTTCTACTGCATGAATAAACCTTTCTGCATAGCGCTGCTCTTCCTGTGAAAGCATCGAAAATGATCTATGTAATTCCTTCAGTGCCGCATCGACAACTCCTGGATCGCTATCACCTTGAATCAGCTTGACATACTTATCAAAATTCGAATTCATGTAATTTGCGTCGATCTTTCCGGTATCATATTCTGTAATATGAACATCTATTTCATACGGAACATCTCCACCGGCTCCACCACCGCCACCACGAGTTATCTCTTTATATCTAGCTAATAATGTCAGGTATGTCTGTTCATCGATTAGCATTTTTATAGCATCTTCATTCTGATCCTCATCCGGATAAGAATTCTTATTCCAAGTAAACCCTTGTATAATAGCCGCTTCAAGATGATTCACAAATTTATTAAATTCCTTTGCAAACTTTCCTATCGCTGCATTATCAGCAGGCAACTTTTCAAAATTAACAATACCTGCATTTTTGAATATCTGTTCTATACTTTGGAAAAGAACATTCATATTCCTTAGATTGTTAGGCAATTTATCAACAAACAATCCTGTAGGGACATCACCTGAATATGCCTTTACAGCCGCTTCAATATTCTTCTCCATTGTATTTGGTCTACGATAGTATTTGATAATTCCAAAAGGCTTCTCAGCCATATTGTAAAGTCTGTTTGTACGCGAAAAGGCCTGGATGAGGTTTTCATACTCCATCATCTTATCCAGATATAATGTATTTACAAACTTGGAATCAAATCCAGTAAGCATTTGATTCACTACAATAAGAATATCAATTTGCTCATCCTTACCAATACTATCAAATGGTTTTTTATGGCCCAATCTTAGGCTGACTTCCTTACGAAATTTATCATACGTTGGAATCGTATACTTCTGATTGAAGTGCTTATTATAAGCTTCCAAGATTTCAACAATTCCATCTTCCTTCTCTAAACTTCCACCACCTTCATTATCAATAGTAGGATCAAACATTGCGGTGATGAATAAGTCAGGAAAAGCTTTGACCATCAATCTATAATATTTAACTGCTTCTGGAATACTGCTGGTCGCAAAAATAGCATGAAACTTTCTATTTCTACTGTATAGCATCCATTTCTTTTTTATATCCTGTATTACGCCATCAACATACTCATCTGTTTGGTACTGCTCATTAGGCACAAAATCTTCTATGCCTTTTACATATTTTCCATTTACCAGTTCTCCGTACATCTTGATTTGAGATGAATCCATGTATTTGAGATATACTTTTTCCTTTTTAGGATCGCTAAAAGCATCCTCTGGGTCTTTTGCTTTGGCTTTACTAAGTGCAACCTTCTCTCGCAGATCAGCATCGTCATAAATGCGCACCATATATGGATCGAAGCCAAGAACATTTTTATCCCTGATTCCATCACCTAGAGTATATCTATGAATCTCATCACCAAATATTGTCGGCGTTGTACTGTCTTTTTTTGCATTTAAGTCTTGAATAGGTGTTCCAGTAAATCCAAAGATCAATGCATTTTTGAACGTGTTTTTTATATCTGCAAGCATATCTCCAAACGTAGAACGGTGGCACTCATCAATGATGATAACCATTCTCTTACGCTGAACAATTTTTAAATCTGCCTCTATATTAGCCACGTCTTCCCTTGCGATATTACTCAACTTCTGGATTGATGTAACAATCAAGGTATTATCAGAATCTGGGCTCTTTAATTTCGACATTAAAATATCTGTATTTTCCGTTGCCTGAACAGATTCTGTTCCTGTAGCAAATGAACGGTACTCCTTAAGTGACTGTATTCCTAATTCTTTTCTATCAACCAGAAAAACCACTTTATCTGCATCATGATTAGCAGCAACGAGCTGAGCAGCTTTAAAGCTAGTCATGGTTTTACCACTACCAGTTGTATGCCACACATGACCACCGAGCTGCTTCTTATCATCCCAGTGACTCTTTTTCTCCGCAACAATATTAGCAATTCCGACTGCCGCATAATACTGATAACTTCTCATAACTTTTAATATGCCCTCATCAGTATCTGCAATCGTATAGAAGCCAATTAGCATATGTGCCATTGGAATAGATAAAAACTTTTTAATGAACGTGTACCATTCATTTATAGGATTGTTATTGAAATCAGCCCAATGAAAATAAAAGGCCTTGTTGAACACGCCCTTTTCTCCCGGATTTGCAAAATATACGGATTCCTTAGGTTGCATTGCCACAAAGATCTGTACTAGAGAAAAAATACCTCTAAATACACCTTCATGTGAATATTTTTCTATTTGATTATATGCCTCACTAACCGGAATTCCGCTGCGTTTTAGTTCCAGATGAATGACAGGCATACCATTAATTAACAACATTAAGTCACCTCTTCTGCTGTTGAGAATAGGTGATTTTGTTTTAAACTTCGGCTGCTGAACAATCTGATATCTACTCTGTCCTAATGCAATTTCCTGGCGATCATAAATTTTTAGAGAAATCTCTTTGCCCAGATGAATCGGGTCATTAGGGTTATCACGGGTAATAGATATACTACGCCCATTGATGAACTCATTTAGGGCCATTGGCGATTGTAGATTTCTTACCTGGTCTAAAATCTGAGCCATTTCTCCGGAAGTTAATGGCTGATCATTCAATCGCGTTCCCTGCTTATTATTATTGAATAATATGTTCGCCCAATTCTGAATTAAATCTTCTTCAGATGGATATCTAATAACATCCGATTCCCATCCATGCTCAATGAGGGCTTTTATGACAGCTTCTTCAAAGTCCTTTTCTTCATTAAAAATAATATCTGACAAGTCTATCCCTCCTTATGCGAACATCTTCTGAAGACATCCTTTTTTCATTCTTTTCGTAATCTCAATTTCTTGCTCAGTACATGAAATGAGCTCATCGAGCTCCAACAAAAATCTAGCAATCCTACTTTGCTCTTCCACATTCCTAGGAACTCTAACCACAATTTTACTGAATGCTGGATATTTTAAGTTCCAAGTGTCGGATGTTAGTCCTTGTGAGTTAATTTCAAAAAGATGAATTATCTCTTTCTTCTTAAACATATAAGCAAAGAACTGAGTGTCTATATCTCCTATTGGCTTTACTACAGTATATGCAGGACTTACAATACCTTCGTATGGTGAACGCCCACTTGCTCCTTGCCACATTCTCATTGAGTTATAAGCAATATCACCAATACAAACTCTTTTGTATTTAGATTTGTCAGTATTTGAATTGTCGTGGCGATCTAGTTCAGAAAACTTCTTTATTCCTGAACCAATTGTAACTGATAGTAATTCTCCGTCTGGTAAGCTTTCTAATCGCTCTTCAAAGCACGAACCAAGTGTTCGTTCCTCCCAATCTCCCTGGAATTCAGAAAACCTTATTTCAGGAACAGTAGCACCATCCCTAGGGAACATCTTTTGCAAGCATGATTTCTTCATGTTCTGTAACTTCTCAAGCTTACGCTGGTGAAGGGTGATAAGATTGTCGAGGTTGGCGAAATATTGACCAATGGTCTTTTGCTCTGCCATTGTTTTCGGCATCATCAGTTCCATATTCGCCATTTGTTTTCCTGACACCTCAACGAAAGTTGAGCCAGCTCCGACTGTTTCTCCGTACTGTTTTAATTCCTCTGTTCTTGAGAAAATAAAGTATGAATCTAATTCGCTCTTGTGCGGAACTATGGATTGAAAACCTTGATTAGTACAGCCTTTTTGGGTCAAAATAGCGGTTTTTCCTATTCCGGCACGGGAGGTAAACAACACAGTCCCAACAGGCAGCATTTTTGCTGAACTGTGATTATATCCTTCTTCAGTTATCTTTCGCTGGCTCGAAGTGAGATATATTTGCTCTGCGATTTCAGCAGGAGCATACCAATCAATATCACCATCCCAATAATCTGAAACGCCTGTACTCGGCGTTCCGCCACCAACTATATCAGCCAGTTCTCCGAGCTTACGCTGTTCCCAATCGTCAGTATATCCAGAAAAACGAAGTTTAGGTGTTTTATTATACTTTTTCATTTTTTACCCCCATATACTTCTTAAATTCTGCCAGGCCATCAAGATCATCTTTGCTACCAGATAAACCATCAATCATCTGAATAAGAGAACCAGCTGCAGATTCTTTCTTTACCTCAATATCACTATATGTAGTTGCATATTTTGTATTTAATTTTTTCACTTCTGAAATAAGCGAAGAAATAACATCCGCTGGTAATGTCTCTAGTCCAGATAAAATTGGTCTTATCCATTTCAACTCAAGAAGATATAGTGCTTCATCCTCTTCGAGACTCTTAATTTTATCTATTGTTTCATTTTCTAGCTCTACTTTCTGATTTTTGAGTTTTTTCTTCAAATCACTCTCTTCATCCATCAAAAGCATGACCTGCTTCATTTTCGCCTCTAGTGATTCTTCTGGAAATTCATAATCCATCTGCAATTGTAAAATTCTTGCATTTACTGCAGGTTTTCCAAATGTACCATCCTTATTTGCAGCCATTGTGTTCCAATCAACCACTTTTCTTTCTTCAATATAAGCAAGTTTTTCTTTCTTAGATGAAATCTTTAAATAGTCCTTCAATGCATTGATTTCAGGGCTTTCAACATCAGCCAACGCCTCTACAACATATGCCTTCACTTCTTTTCCGACGAAGGCATTCTTGTCCTCATTTGTAATCTGCAGTTCAAGTTCATCCTCTTCGAGTGACTCTAGTATTTCAGTATAGTAGCCATCAATTTCCACTAATCTATTTTCATTTGATTTTATTTCAGATAATTGTTCGCAGTGGAATACTTCTTGTACAAGCTCAAATGGTAAAATATGACCTTTCCAGCCTTCCTGTACTTCAGTTACCTCATCCTCATCTTCCTTCATTTTCTTTACTACCATATTAGGATCAACCTGGAATATAGCATCAAATCCCTCTCCCTGGATCATTTCTAAATCTGAAGTGATTGTCTCCCAATTTTCAGATAGAATCTGAAATGCCTTGTATTGATCAACTAATTTAATATTTGACGTTCTACTAAAAATATCTGTACATACATCTTCTTTAAGACTTTGAGCATTAACATCAAGGATATCTTCTATCAAGCAATCCTTTAAATGCTCTCCAAATCCCCTGAAAATATAATGATATTTTGCAATATAATCAGAGACAGATACAAAATTAGATACCGCACTTTCTACATCATCTACTATAACTCTAGAATAATTAGCTGAAAGAGCACTAAAAATTTCCTCTCGTAGCCCCGGAAACGCATCCCAATACTTATGAAGACCTTCTATTTCCATATTAGGAATTCCGCCAAACATAATGGAATGGATATCCCATGGTTCTTCATCATCAGATGAATCAACATATCTCGGAATATTCAAATTATATTCATTTTCCCGTATCTCTTCCTTTGTAACTAATTTTGAAAATTTTGTCACAGATTTTCTAGCCTTCAAGGTATCAACTATTTCACGAATGTCTCTTGCACGTAATTTATTATTTTTGCCGACCTTCTCATATTTTTTTGATGCATCAATAATCAAGACATCTGAATCTGCTCTTATTCTTTTCAAAACCATAATAATTGTAGGTATACCAGTTCCAAAGAAAATATTAGCTGGTAAACCAATAATTGCCTCTATATGGTTTCGCTCAATCAAAGTCTCACGTATCTTTTCTTCTTCTCCGCCTCTAAATAAAACACCATGTGGCAATACAATAGTCATAATTCCATCATCCTCTAAATGATAGAGTTCGTGAAGTAAAAATGCATAATCTGCTTTTGCCTTTGGTGCAACTCCAAATTCTTTAAATCTAGGATCAAATTCTTTATTCTTCGGATCCCATTTCTGTGAATATGGAGGATTTGAAACTACTGCATCAACTTTAACTAACGAATATGTCTCGTCTTTGTTTTCATCTGTTTCAAAAAATGGCCAGTCATCTTCCAAAGTATCGCCGTTTCTAACATTGATATTAGCTGGATTAATTCCTCGCATAACCAAATTCATACGAGTTAAGTTATAGGTATTCTCCTTCAATTCTTGCGCATAATAATCAATCTTGTTCTCGCCTTCGATATATTGAGCCATAGATGCTCCAATATTAATGAGCAATGAGCCTGAACCTGATGTAGGATCATAGATTTTAATATGCTCTCTATCCTTAAGATGGTTGGCCACAATTTCAGACATCAACACTGAAACTTCATGTGGTGTATAAAACTCTCCTGCTTTCTTTCCAGCGTTAGCTGCAAACATGCTGATGAGATACTCATAAATAAACCCTAAAACATCATAGTCTTGCTTTCCATCCATCGGAATTCTTTTTATTAGTTTAAGAAGCGCCTTTATTGATTTGGTCTGCTTTGTTGATGTTTCACCTAACTTTGAAAGGCCACTCTGCAACGTCTTAAATATATTCTCAAATAATTTCTTATATGTCGGTTCGATATTGGCATCAAAATTACTCAATGCATCTCTTACATCAGATACATCAAAATCATCGCCTTTAGAAAGCCATGATGAGAATAAGTCCTCATAAGCAATAAAATATCCAATATTCTCACTAATGTGCTTCACAAGTTTCTCGTCATCTGCTGTCACTTTTTTAATATCCTCGTCAGAATATTTTTCTCCTTTCAGGAAAGAAATTTCACGATCTGAAAGATATTTATAGAACATAAATCCAAGAATATAGTCCTTATATTCATTTGCCTCTATCTTTGATCTCATCTGATTGGCTGACTGCCAAATAGTAGATGCTAATTGTTGTTTATTCATCTATTTTTACCTCCTGCCGCTAAGTTGCGTGATTGTTTAATTATTTGCAGCTTTACCACTTCGAGCCCATTCCTCAAGTTCAGAATATTTGAACTTCCACGCCTTACCAATTTTTTTTCTTGGAATATTCTTACCTTTACGAATCCAATCCCGAATTGTTGCCGGCTTTACTCCTAGAAATTCTGCAGCTTCATTTGTTCCAATCCATTTTTCTTCATTATTGGTAGTAGTCATAGGTTCTCCTTTCCTAAATATACTAATCCAATTTTTTATTATATATTATTTTGTGTCAAATTTCAATCGTTTGTATAAGTTTGTATATGTTTGCGTGGTGCTATCAATTTAGAAAAATATTTTTGGTGAACTTTCTTCAACATTTACATCTTAATTTCATACAGAATTATGTCTTTTAGCTTCAGAAAAGCTCCATTCTTCGCCTCTTAGCCCGTTGAACTTTCTTCAACGGGCATTTTTAACGTTTGCTGTATCATGCAATCAAGGGTTAAGCCCCCATCATCAGACGATGCGTTCCCTGATCAAGAACGGTCCTATCTGACTCTGATGAACAACTAAATAACCAAACCAGCTGAATAGGACAAGCTGGCCAACCAATAGGAGGAAACTCGCTATGGCAATGGCCAACTATATTCAGGTATCGCACATGTGGAATTTCCTCCGTGTCAACCCAAGGAGGAAAGCCACATGGCAGAGAAAAATTACGATTACAGTAACAAACGCAGCTACGACGGTGTAGCAACAAAAGAGAATGAGGCATTGGTTCCATTCTTAGCACATGAAGTTTTAAAGAATTACCATCAGGATATTAGAGACGGTATTCGCAAGCGTAATGAAGGAATTATCGAAGATAACTTCGAAACCTGGAATATTCGCGGTAGAAAGATTCTTGTAGGTTTCACAGCTATCCCTAAGAACCAGGTCGAATCCTACATGGAAAGATTCTGGAAAGAAAAAGATGCGTATCTTGAATCGACTCGCAAAAAAAGATGCTTAATTCTTAATTCCAAAGGCGAATACATCCGCTGCCCTAAGTGCAATAAATGTGAAGGGTGCGAACGTCCTGAAAAGGACCAGTACCTCTCTCGCTATATTTCATTAGACAAGTTTATGGATGATAACAGCGACGACAATACTAATCGCAGCGGCTGGGAGGCAACAGATAACACTTCAACTGAAAGTTCAGTTCTCAGTCTTATGATGATCGACGATCTCATCAATGAGGTGTCTCTTAAGTATCCAGAAGCTAAAGCAATCTTCTCTCTTCTGATGGACGATCCACAGATCAGTAATGCTCTGAAGCAGGTCGACTTGAAAAAGGGAAAGAGCCAGGCATATGATTATGTGAAAAAGATGCAGTCATACGCAAAAGAGCTCTACAATAAGAATTATCGTTAATGACGTGCAGCGGCCGGAAACTTCTCCAGCCGCTGTTTTTTCACTTTTCTTATCGTTATAAGATGAACCCCAGGGTTCATTTTTCCTTGTTATCTATCCCCTAGTGTCAACCCTACATTATGGACCAGTTTCCACAAAGTCATTACTTCACATAAAAATAAAGGCTTTCCAGAAGCTAATTGTACTCATTAACGATAGCTCTCTGAAAAGCCTTTAATTTACCACATTATTCTTACTTGCCTGGGTTCACCTTTGACATCAATACCACCGTCTCCACATGCCCGCTATGGCAAAACTGATCCACGACCGCCACCTTCTTCGCCACATACCCCTTCTCCTGAAGTATTTTCACATCCCTAGCCAGGGTTGCCGGGTCGCAGCTCACGTAGACGATACGTTCCGGCGCCATATGGACCAGAGTATCCAGAAGAACCTGATCACAGCCCTTTCGTGGTGGGTCTACGACCACGACGTCCGCGTGGGAGCCGTCGCCACCTTTCTTATATATATCTGTAACGACTTCCTCTGCCTTGCCGACAAAGAACTCGGCATTTGTGATCCCGTTGATCTCGGCGTTGTGTCTTGCATCATCTATAGCCTGTGGAACGATCTCCACTCCGTATACCTTCTTTGCCTTCTGTGCGAGGAACAAGGATATGGTTCCTATTCCGCAGTACATATCCCACACAGTCTCGTCGCCTGACAGATCCGCATACTCCAAAGCCTTGTTGTACAGGACATTTGTCTGGACAGGATTTACCTGATAGAAGGACAATGGGGATATCTGATATTTGATGTCACCGATATAGTCCGTGATGTATGACTGTCCCCAGAGGGTTATGCACTTATCACCGAGTATACGGTTCGTATTCTCCATGTTGACATTCAGGCAAATGGATGTCATGCCGTCTATCTTAACCAGTTCATCTATCAAAATCTCACTGTGCGGAAGCTTATTGCCATTTGTCACCAGACACACCATGATCTCCTTGGTGGTAAATCCAACTCTGATAAGGATATGTCTGACCAGACCTCTTCCAGTCTCCTCGTCGTAGGTCGATATGTGATTGTCCTCAATGAAGCTTCTGACGATAGCAACTATTTGGTCATTCACAGGTGCACCGATGGCACAGCTCTCTGTGTCTATGATGTCGTGGCTTCTTCCTGCGTAGAATCCGATGACAACATTGCCGTTCTTGTCTCTGCCGACAGGGAATTGGGCCTTATTCCTGTAGTGGAATGGATTGTTCATGCCGTAGGCTGGCTTTTCCATGATGGCTTCCACGTTCTCCATCTTGCCGATCCTCTGCAGACAGTTCTTCACCTTGTTCCACTTGTATTCGAGCTGCTGCTCATAGGAAACCTGCTGCATGGTGCATCCGCCGCATCGTTTCGCCTTGTCGCACACCGGCTCCACGCGGTATGGCGATGGTGTGATGAGCTTCATCAATCTTCCGTAGGCTATGTTCTTCTTCACCTTGACGATCTTCACCTCCGCCAGATCGCCCACCACGGCATCCTTGACAAATACAGTCATGCCCTGAACGTGTCCAATGCCCTCTCCTTCATTGCCCATGTCCTCGATGAGCACCTGATAATCCTCATTTTTGACAAGTGTGACTTCACCAGTATTTGCCGCATCCGTTCCGGATGTTCTAACAACTGAACTTGCACTATTCACTGCCTCCATGGTATTTTTTCTCTGCACACCATTTACTCGTCTATTGTTCTTAGGTCTCCTATTGTTCCTAATATCTGACATATACTATCTCTCTTCCTATTGCCGTTATTAATTATCCGACGTCTTTCGGATGTTGGACTGGAGAGCTCTGTTGAAGCCCAGCCAGCCATTGTTGTCCTTTGCCGCATCCAGCTCCTGGATAAATGTCTGAATCTTGGCGTCTGTGTTGTCCGCCATGGACAGTGCCAGAGCCTCGATGAGTGCCGGCTTCTTTGGTGAGCCGTACTCAAGCTCCCCGTGGTGAGCCAGTATGCAGTGCTCCAGCTCATTTGCCGCCTTGGCAGGGAAATTGTCTATGGTATTGATCTTATCGCGGATCATCATCGTTCCCATGACTATGTGTCCCAGAAGCTGACCTGCGTCTGTGTAGTCGTTCTCAGGGAACTTGGAGATCTCGTAGACCTTGCCAATGTCGTGGAGAAGTGCCGCTGTAATCAGCAGATCCCTGTTGAGCACCGGATAATATGTGGTGTAGTAGTCACACATCTTTGCAACTGCCAGTGAGTGCTCAAGTAAGCCTCCTATGTATCCATGGTGTATAGATTTTGCCGCTGAATGATTCTTGAATTCCTTGACAAATGCAGGATCCTCGGCGAAGAATTTCTTCAGAAGCACCTTGTAATAATCCTTGTCGAGTGATTCCACGAGAGCCATAAGATCCTTGTACATCTGCTCTATATCTTTCTTGGTACACGGCATATAATCAGCCTCTGAGTATTCTCCCTCATCTGCAATACGAATCTTCTTGATATTGAGCTGAAGCTCATTGTTAAATGATGTGACCTGACCATCCACCTTGATAAAGTTCTTTGACTCAAAGTGTCCTATCGCATTGCTCAGCTCCCAGACCTTTCCGGCTATACTTCCTGTCTTATCCACAAGCTCCAGGTTGTAATATGTCT
This sequence comes from Coprococcus aceti, assembly GCF_025567285.1. Taxonomy (NCBI): domain Bacteria; kingdom Bacillati; phylum Bacillota; class Clostridia; order Lachnospirales; family Lachnospiraceae; genus Coprococcus; species Coprococcus aceti. The sequence goes on along the minus strand of NZ_JAOQJT010000008.1, from coordinate 102,679 downwards.
TTCCTGATTTTGTAGTTCCTGTCTGCTTGTTCTTGCAGAGATAGACATTTGATATCATGTCGCCTTCATTGAAATCTGTTATAAATACCATTTCTCTTTTCCTCTTTCTATGTTTAATTATTATTGTATGCTTTAATTTTAATCATATATAAGAATACAATAGGCGGTTGTGAAAATCCAGTATTTACTGAACATTTCCACAACCGCCTATATTACTATATTCCCCCACATCACATCTTATCATACTCATGAAGCTTATCTGAAGCAGCCTTCCCATTCTTCCGTGATTCTTCCCTGTCAAGCTTTCTCACTCCAAACAGCCCCTTGATGACAAATGCTATTCCCACGCAAAGTGTTCCAAGGATCAGTGTGAGCTCAAGTCCTGACATATATCTCAGTGAAACATTCAGTGAGATTATGATGCATACAAAGAATGCTATACAAAGTCCTGTGAACACAAGTCCTGTTCCCATGTTCGGCTTAACCAGAAGTGCGATAAATGCGATGACCAGCAGGACAATAAAGATTCCTCCAATATTCACACCACCACCTATACGAAACAGTGAACTTAAAAGTCCCCAGTCGGACACGACGACATTCTTAAGAAACATCACACCGCCTGCTATCATCAATACTATCCCCAACAAAAACTGCAATAACTCTTTCATAACCTGTCTTCTCCTCTTCTTTTTGTAATACGTAACTCTCTTTGTCTTAAGTCATATATCGCTTTATTTTTCCCAGATCAAACTGTATTTTATAATATCAGCTTTGTGTTTCTCCCGCAACCACAGCCGCTGAATTAATCAGGGAAAATGTGCCTATTTCTACACCTGCAATATGTTGACGCTCTATAATTATAAGGGGTATAATCAATTATGTATGTGTAGAATTAGAGACTTTATGTATATTTAATTATGCTTTTCATGCACTTATCGAGTTAAACACTGATCCTATTCATCATATGATCACAAGATTCATGCCCGTGCATATGAATTTTACAAATCTGCATTTGTATGAACATATTTATATAAACGAATTTACATAAGCACTATAAAATAAAAAGTTAAATAATAAGGAACACAGAAAATGAATCTAAGAACATTAAGAGTTATAGAATACAACAAAATAGTTGAGATGCTGACAACATTTGCCTCATCACCCATGGCGAAGAGGAAGTGTCAGCGCATAAAGCCCCGCAAGGATCTCGCCATGATCGAGGCTCTTCAGCAGGAGACAAGGGATGCCTTAAGGCGTCTGAACACCCAGGGCAATCTGTCATTTGCAGGGCTCAAGGATATCGGCGCTTCACTCAAGAGACTTGAGGTCGAGGGTATCCTCACCACCGCTGAGCTGCTTGATGTGGCCAGCATGCTTGACCTGGCAGCCACCGCCAAGAGATACGGCGAGAACGAGGGCACCAGCATGACCGATACGAGAAGGCGCAGTCAAGAGCAGATCGAGGAAGAGAAAGCTTCCAACAAGATGCTCGGGCTCAGCATGAACCCGGATGGCACCACGTGCCCGGACAGCCTGCGTACGAGATTTCTGGAGCTCATGCCACTGGAGCATCTCTCCAGGGAGATTCACAGATGCATAATTTCTGAAAACGAATTCGCCGATGACGCTTCATCAGGTCTCAAGGCAGTGAGAAGGAACAAGCGCCTGACAAATGAAAAGCTGCACAACCAGCTTGCAAAGCTTGTCAGCGATACCAGCAAGCAGACCATGTTCCAGGATAACCTGGTAACCATGAGAAATGGCAGATACTGTATACCGGTCAAAGCCGAGTACAAGAACCATTTTCCCGGTATGATACACGACCAGTCGTCAACCGGTGCCACAGTGTTCATCGAACCTATGGCCATCGTGAACCTGAACAACGAGCTGAAGGAGCTGGACAATCAGGAGCTTGCCGAGATCGAGAAGATACTTGAATCACTCTCCGCCCAGACAGCGGCTGAGATAGAATATATCAAATACGACTTCGACACTCTGGCAGAACTGGACTTTATATTCGCAAGGGCATCATTTGCAAGAAGCTACAAGGGAACCGAACCGATATTCAACACCGATGGGATTGTCGATATAAAGCAGGGAAGACATCCGCTGCTGGAGAAGCACACCGTCGTACCTGTGGACATCAAACTGGGTGAGGACTACAACCTCCTCATCGTGACCGGTCCTAACACCGGTGGTAAGACGGTATCACTTAAGACTCTGGGACTCTTCTCACTCATGGGACAGTCCGGACTTCATATTCCGGCACTTGACGGTTCAAGACTGAATGTATTTGACGACGTATTTGCCGATATCGGAGATGAGCAGAGTATAGAACAGAATCTGTCCACCTTCTCATCCCACATGAGCAACATCGTGTACATACTGGATCACGTAACTCCAGGCAGTCTGGTCCTCTTCGACGAGCTGGGCGGCGGTACGGACCCTATAGAGGGTGCAGCACTTGCCATCGCCATCCTGTCACATCTGAACAACATGGGTGTCAGATGTATGGCGACCACACACTACAGTGAGCTCAAGACATTTGCCATGAGCACACCGGGTGTCGAGAATGCAAGCTGCGAATTTGACGTGGCAACACTCCAGCCGACATATAAACTGATGATCGGTATTCCTGGAAAGTCAAATGCTTTCGCCATAGCGAAGAAGCTTGGAATCGACGATAGCATCATCGAGAGCGCCAAGGCCAATATCGACAGCGATACAGTTGACTTTGAGACCCTGATTGCGGATCTTGAGAGAAGCAAGAGGGAGATTGAACAGGACAAAGCCGACATTGCAAGACTCAAGGAGGATGCAAAGCAACTTCAGGAGCGTGCACAGATGAAAGACTCTGAGCTCTCAGACAAAAAATCCGAGATTCTGGCAAAGGCGCGCCAGGAGGCATCCGAGATCATAGAGGAGGCGAAGGCTGAGGCCGATGCCGCTATAAGAAAATACAACAAATGGACCACTAACCCGTCAAAGGCCGATGCCAAGGCGATGGAGGCCGAGAGACAGAAACTCCGCGCGAAGATCAACGACCTCGGCAGGATGAACGAGGAGAAGCGCAAGACTGTAAAGTCAGACCACAAGGCATCCGACTTCAAGGTTGGCGATACCGTACATGTTATCAGCATGGATTCCGAGGGAACCATCATGGCACTGGCTGACTCCAAGGGTAAGCTGAAGGTCCAGATGGGTATAATCAGCGCGGCTCTTCCACCTACTGATCTTCTGCTGGTTGAGCATGAGAAGAAGAAACCGCAGAAGGCCACAGTCACAGGTGGCAAGAGCATGAACAGGATGATGAATATCAAGCCTGAGATAAATGTACTCGGTATGACGGTCGATGAGGCCACATCACTTGTGGATAGATTCCTTGATGATGCCCTTATGGCGCATCTGCACAGAGTCACCATCATCCACGGAAAGGGCACCGGTGCTCTTCGAAAGGGAATACATCAGTTCCTGAAATCACAGCCACATGTCAAATCCTTCAGACTTGGCGAATTCGGAGAGGGCGATGCAGGAGTTACCATAGTGGAACTCTAAAATAATGCTTCAGCAATGAAGTCTGTGTACGCCTTCGGATTTATTACAAACTATATTATTATAAATTTACTGGGAGGGTTATATATATGAGCAAAAATAATATTCTCATCGTTGACGACGACGAGAACATCGCAGAGCTTATATCACTCTACCTCAACAAAGAGTGTTATGAGACCGAGATAGCCGCAAGCGGAACGGAAGCTCTACAGTTATTTGAAGAATATTCGCCTGATCTGGTTCTCCTGGATGTCATGCTTCCGGGAATGGACGGCTACCAGGTGTGTACAGAGATAAGAAAGACATCGAACACGCCTATCATCATGCTCTCTGCCAAGGGTGAGGTATTTGACAAGGTGCTGGGGCTTAAGATCGGTGCAGATGATTATATCGTCAAGCCATTTGACTCAAATGAGCTTGTGGCAAGGGTCGGCGCCCTTCTCAGAAGGTCAGCCATGACTGAGAGTGCACAGAAGCAGCCACAGAGCGCAGCTTACGATGTCACAAGTGCGGACCATGTAGGTACATTTGTGGAGTATGACGGGCTGGTCGTAAATATCTCCAACTACACTGTAACCTTTGAGGGACACAATCTCGAGATGCCGCCAAAGGAGCTGGAGATCCTCTACTTCCTCGCCAGCAGGCCTAATCAGGTATTCACCAGGGAGCAGCTTCTGGACAAGCTGTGGGGATACGAGTATGTGGGCGACACGAGGACCGTGGATGTACATATCAAGAGACTTCGTGAGAAGCTGAACAACAATCATAACTGGAGCATTGCCACTGTATGGGGCATAGGCTACAAGTTTGAATGGAGATCATAATGAAGAAAACAGCATTTGACAAGATCGTGGTCGGATTCGTAGTGCTGGTTGTGATCATATTTGCACTGCTCATGGTGTACAGTATATCAACAGCACAGAATTCTGTTCTCTCAGAGCGCAAATCCACCATGAAAAACGAGATCACAATGCTTGCCGACGGCGCCATGACTGATTACAGCAACGGAACCATTGACAGCAAGGAATTATACAAGGAGCTTCAACATGCGGCGGATACCCTGGACATGGGAATCTGGCTCACCGATGAACGCAGCAACATTATTTTCAGGTCGGGAAGCTCTTCAGGAAGCAGTGAATCCGGTGGATCTTCCAAGGATTCAGATTCACACAGCAGCACAAATGACAATCTCAAGAATTATGTGGAACCGGATGAATTGTTTGCATCATTCTGCTTCGAGAATACATTTGGCGGCTATTTCTCGGAGGACACTCTGGTGATTGGCCAGCCTCTCTACTCGTGGAACAATTACATGGGAACTATCATCCTGACATCACCTATGACATTCAAGCAGGATATAAAGAGCAGGATGCTTTCAACGACATTTGTGCCATTCCTGATCCTCATGCTGATCGCCATGATCGCGCTTATGCTCATGTCAAACAGCCTGCTCAAGCCTATACGTGAGATCATCAAGACGTCCAAGTCATACGCCCAGGGTAACTTCAATGCCAGGGTAAATGTGACCGCGAAGAACGAATTCGGCGAACTTGCGAGATACATGGAGGAGATGGCAGATGAGCTGAGCCGTTCAAATGAGTACAGGAAGTCATTTATATCAAATATATCCCATGACTTCAGATCGCCACTCACATCCATCAAGGGTTACATAGAGGCCATGCTGGACGGCACTATTCCACTGGAAAAGCATGAGAAGTACCTCGGCATAGTGTTAAATGAGGCACAGAGACTGACCAAGCTGACACAGGGACTTCTGGAGCTGAACAACTTTGACTCATTTGACCTGCAGCTTGACAAGTCCAACTTCGATATCAGGGATATCATCACACCGACCATCAACACATTTGAAAAAAGGTGCAAGGACAGGGGAATTTTCCTGGACAGCGTATTCCTCACCGACAACACAGTGGTATACGCCGACAGAACCAAGATACAGCAGGTTATATACAATCTGGTTGACAACGCCATAAAGTTCACACCTGAGGGACGCCAGATCAGGGTTCAGGTGACTGAGAAGGACAACAAGATATATACAAGCGTCAAGGATGAAGGCGTGGGAATTCCAAAGGATGCCCAGAAGAAGGTATTTGAGAGATTCTACAAGACGGATCCGAGCCGTGGCAAGGACAAGACCGGAACCGGACTGGGACTGGCCATAACCAAGGAGATCATCAAGGCTCACGGCGAGCAGATCACCCTCACATCCGAGGAGGGCGAGGGAAGCGAATTTATCTTCTCTCTTCCTAAGGAGAAGGATATGCAGATTCCTATCAAGCCTGTGCATGTCGAGCACACTGAACACCACTCCGATACAGACATATCATCGTCTGGCGTGAAGAGCAATGGCAAATTCAGGATCAAGGACTCATAACATATCGCAGAATATTAAAGCCGGGGTATTACCCCAGAGAATGTCTCTGTTGTAATACCCCGGCTCTATTTATTTCACTTTACATTTCCTACCATCTATCCACACATTTTTCACCTGTGAAACATCTATCGGCTTAGTGAAGTTCAACTCCATTCTCTGTATGCTGTCGCCATCACCGGTCTTGCCGATTCCATATACTACATCTTTCAATTCTTTATTGTCTGTCATCTCAAGTATTATATTCTCCAGCGAGTCATCATCGACCGCCGCATTTTCAGCAATGTCAATGGTTATGCCCTTTGTATTTATTGTACATTTTTCAATGCCATCTATGCCGGATACATCCACACTATGTCCCTGCATATCATCCTGAACCTTAAACTGTAAGGTCCAAGGGCCATCCACCTCGTCTGCTACATAGGTGACCGCGCCATCACTTGATTTATTTTTGTTGAACAGGGTAATGCTGTTACATCTCATGGTGATGACATCCCCCACCTTGTATGCATTTTTCTTTTTTAACTTGTATACAATATCAGACATTGTCTGCTTGTTCGTGAGCGAGATTCCATCGCCAGGAGCCGTGCTGCCCGCATATTCACTGACGATGTTCGCACCGCCTTCTATTATCTGCATCTGAGCATCAAAGCTCTCATATTTTTCTGTGTCAAAGTCATCGTATGTGATCACCATCGCAATGTTGACCTGATCGCCATCCACTGCTACCTTCTTCAGATCAAAGCTTACTTTTGCATCGGACTCGGTTATCACCTTTACACTGCCCTTATACTCGTTATTTATGTAGCTCTCGTCCACATATTTTGATGGAATAACACTTCCTGTCTCCCTGCTCAGACTGTCAAAAAACCATGCCAGCGAGCCGTTCTCTGCTGCATATGTCAGTCCGCCTCCCGACAGGATCAGAACAGCCGCCACTGCCGCTGCCGCCGTCTTCCATCCATGATTTCTTCCGGTTTCCCTCGCCTTCACCTTGTGCCTGAGCCTCTTCACACAGGCATCCTTCTCTTCATCCGACATATCCATGGTCTCAATGTCCACATTTACATCGTTCATAACATCATATACATTTCTGTCTTTTCCGTTTTTCATGATCATTCACCGCCTTTATACTTGTTTCAATCGACTTCTTGCTCTGGACATTCTGCTGTAGATAGATGATGAAGATACCCCATAATCTTCCGCTATCTCATCTACACACTGGTCATCCCAGTAGTACCTCAGAATGATGTCCCTGTCTTCATCCGACAGACCACTCAGCAGCTTTTCCATGCTGTCCGATATCTCCTCATTGAGTATCTCCAGCAGGTTGTCATTTGCAAGCTTGTTCTCATAGTCTGCTATGTCTTCCTCCGAACATCTTCTGCTGTATCTTCTCAGATAATCTATGGATCTGAATCTTGCAATTGCCGTTATCCAGCTTCTGAACGAGCCTTTGCTCTCGTCAAATCTGTCTATATTGTTCCATACATCCAGAAACACATCGTCCATGCACTCTTCAATTTCCTCCGGCATGCCCGAAAGATTCTTGTACACAGCGGCTTTCACCTGCCCGCCATATTCCTGAACCACAAACTCCAGAGCTTTCTCATTATGCCGTTTCAGCTTCGATATATAATTGTTCCTAGTTACTATATCATTCACCTCCCCGTGTGTTTCTAATATATATTCCGATCAAAATCTGTGTTTTCTTGCAGTAAAAGCGATTTTTTTTATAAAAAAGCTGCCAGTTTTTTGAAATATACTGACAGCCATCTCTTTAATTATTATATTTGTTATTCATTTCCTTTACAGCCTCACCGATCTGGGCTCTGAGCTCTGTGGGATAAATGACCTCCACCGAGGTTCCATACTGCATCGCCCAGTGCGCCATCGCCTGACGGCTGCACACAAGCCGCACGTAAGTTACATCATCCTCAGTCTCCCTGAAGCCTTCGTACTGTCTGGCTATATTTTCATCGACCACATCAAAGTTTCTTCCAAACCAATCCACCACATCCGATATGGCAGCCTTTCTGACACGCATCACTATGGTCACCGGCTCATCGGCAAACATATAGATATGCTCAGCCATATGCTTTGGAAGGTTGAGTCCATGCTCCATTCCCTTTACCTCTGTGCGGTTCTTCACAGGCCTGTCAACTATCTGGACCTGTGTCATCTTATCCACTCTGTAATTCGACAGATTGTCATACTTGTCGTAATTGCAGATGAGGTAATACTTTCCGTCATTCGCCACCATCTGATATGGATTGACCACATAAGGCTCCTCCCGCCTCGGATGAAGCTTCTTGTCCTCACCATAATTATTGTACACAAATGATATCTGCTTCTTCTCAGATATGGCATCGTCTATCATGCCAACATTGAACAGTGTCTGCTTGTTGCTGGTGTGCTCAAGTCCCGGAAGACTGCTCACATGCGTCATCTTGTTTGTAAAATATATATTTGACAGACCTGCTATCTTGTCTATGAGCTGGCTTGCCTGACCAGCCGGTATGGTCTTGGAGAACAGGATACTGTCTATCATCATTCGAAGCTCTGCATCGTCAAACTCGTGGTTGTAATACCAGTTCGACGTGAGTATCTCCTTTGTGCCATCCTTCTTTTCTCGCTCAGTCTCGGTGTACTCAATGTCATAGCCATAATCCACCAGACAGTTGAGATTTGCCTTTACGGATTTTCTGTCCACAGTTATATCATAATCCTCTTTGAGCTTCGCAATGATATCCTTCTGATCCATGGTGTGGTCACAGTCCGTATATTTCTTCAGTATGTCCAGAATGCATATGTTCAGCATCTTTTTTCCACTTGTAGGATACGCCATTTATATTCCCCCTCTATCACTACATGTCCCAACTAAGGCGATGTAGATTCCCTGCTTCCTCTAGACCTGGGAAATCATTCTGTCTGAGTGCTTCATACAGCACTATTGCCACAGAGTTGCCCAGATTCAGTGAACGAATGTCTGGGAACATCGGAATCCTGATAGATGTATCCTTATAATCAACCAGGATCTCCTCAGGTATACCCGCGCTCTCCTTGCCGAACATGATGTATGCGTCATCCTCAAACTTCACATCTGTATATTTCTTCCTGGCTTTGGTTGTCGCCATGTATATCTTTGCTCCGGGATTCTTTGCAAGGAAATCCTCGAAATTCACATACGTTGTCACATCCAGCTTGTCCCAGTAATCAAGCCCGGCACGCTTCAGCTGTTTCTCATTTATCTGGAAGCCCAGCGGCTCTATGAGATGCAGTATTGCGCCTGCTGCCACACATGTTCTTCCTATGTTGCCTGTATTGGCCGGGATCTCCGGCTCATGTAATACTATATTTAGCATACTACTCCTCCTATAAAAACCTTGGCGGTGTAAGAAATCTCCTCTCGTCGTCGTGCACCACAACCCTATCGCTTTTTTCCGTAAGATGGCCTATGACTGAAGCCTCATATCCTGCCTCGTATAACTTATCAGTCAGATGGTCTCCGTCTGGAACCACAAAAAGTGCTGCGCCACAACCATCTATCATATACGGATTATCCCCGGTGTGCTCACATATCTCTATTGTCTCCTGAAGTATCGGTATATTGTCATGACATACCTCAAGCCCGCACTTCAGCGCATCTCCCATCTCCCAGAGAGCTGCAAATACGCCACCCCTCGATATGTCGTGTGAATATATACAGCCATGATCTAATGCTATGTCAACCTGGCCGCCAAGCAGTATAAGCTGCTCGAGCTGCTCCACAGGTCTCAGATAACTCTCCGAATATCTCTCAAAAAGTTCCTTCTGATTGTCATAGTAGAGCTGCAAAGTTCCCCCAACGCCAGTCTGTCCACACATAACAATGTCCATACCGGCCAGTCGTTTTGATCCACACAGGTCTAAATCATCATATCCTGCATGTTCCTGACCTACAGATATTCCCATCATTGTCAAACTTATAATTGGCTCGGCAACAGCACTGTTCACCTCAGTATGTCCCGTCACTATGTCAACGCCGTACTCCGCACATATGCCCGCAAGCTTTCTGAGCAGTTTCTTCATGCGTCGTTCATCGTCATCAGGCATAACTATGGTATCTACTGCCGCCCATGGCATATATCCGCCAATCCTTATACTGTTGTAAAGTCTCGCTATATCAAGTCTGAGTCCCATATACCCGCTGTCACAGCACACACCAGCCGCAACATTCACGCTTTTAGCTGCGCCGGTGTCTCCGCTACCCCCATCACGCAACAAGAGCCGGGCATAGTCATCTCCTATTCCGGCTCTCGTCACATCGTCGTGGACAGTACGTGGCAGACTCTTAAGTATCGATCGCACCGTCTGGTGCTCTCCAAACTTTCCTCTCATATCTACTCTCCAATTCGACCTGTTTTCCTATTAGAATGCTGAAACTAAAAGTGTAACAACCATAGCGATACACAGAACCACAACAATTATTCTGGATACCAGTGTCTTACCTTTCTTGCTGCTGAGATCTATCATCTTTCCACACTCCTTATCAAAGTATCTTGCTCTACAAAATTAACTTAATAATAACAAAATATAAACCGTAGTTCAACAGCAATTATTTTTACAATCCCTGCCCCTTAAGGTAGTTGATAAACTGCTGTGCAGTACGTCCGCTTATGCCGCCATGTGCAAGCTCCCACTTGTTTGCCTCTGCGCAGAGCTCCTTCTCGTCCATGGTGATGTGCTCCTTCTCAGCAAGTCCCTTGACGATCTCAAAGTATTCCTTCTGTGAAGGTGCGCTATAGCTGATCGTGACTCCGAATCTGTTGACCAGTGACAGCTTCTCCTGAATGGTATCACTTCTGTGAATACCATTGTTATTCTCCATATCATTCCTGTCGTTCCATGTCTCCTTGATGAGATGACGGCGGTTGGATGTGGCATATATGAGCACATTGTCAGGTCTGATCTCAAGTCCACCCTCGATGACAGCCTTGAGGTACTTGTACTCTATCTCAAATTCCTCAAATGAAAGATCATCCATGTATATGATAAATCTGTAATTTCTGTTCTTGATAAGCGATATGACCTGCGACAGATCCTGGAACTGATGCTTGTATATCTCTATCATACGAAGTCCTCTGTCATAGTACTCGTTGATGATCGCCTTGATCGTGGTTGACTTTCCTGTTCCACTGTCACCAAAGAGAAGTGCATTGTTCGCCTTGCGGCCCTCCACAAATGCCTCAGTGTTGTCCACGATCTTCTTCTTCTGGATCTCATATCCGATGAGATCATCCAGCATGACATCCTCTGTGTTATTTATAGGTACAAACTCCAGATCTCCATGCTCACGGGTGATCCTGAACGCTTTGTTGAGACCGAACATACCAACACCATATGCCTTGTAGAATGATGTCACTATGTCAAATATCTGGTCCTCGTTCTCAGCCTCCTCTATCGCATTGCTGACAGCCTGAACCTTCTCGCTGACATTCTTATTGTACATTCTCTCCTTCTTGCCAATAGACTTGTAATTGTTGATAGTTGAGAAACAATCTATTCCAAGTGCGCTCTCTATCTCTGAGAAATCAAAGTCGAACAGCTTCTTGAATATCCTGAAATCATTCTTTGCAAAATAATTAACTGTTCCGTCATTTGCTCCCACCTTCTCACTGGTTATACTGAATGAGTTCTCATTGGTGATGAGTATAAATGCCAGATAGTTGTGCCACAGATTCTTATCGAATCCATAACTGGTAGCAAGATCCAGAAGTCTCTTGATCTGATCGTATATGCGGGCACACAGCTCCGCATTCTCACACCTCTTGAGATCAAAATCCTCAAATATTCCAGACAGCTTCATAAGTATGCTGTCCTCTCCAAGATCTCTGTATAAAACCAATTTCGCTATGTCTCTGTACATGTGTATATCCTTCTTTCTGAACGGCTATATGTATCACCACACAGATGATGCCATATATGAGCCGTTATTTCTTTCTCTTCTTGTAGTTTTTATTTCTGTTACTGTTTCTGTCTGTATTGTTTCTTTCTATGTTATTTCTTTCTGAGCTATTTCTTCCCGTATTGTTTCTGCTTGTGTTGTTTTTCCCAGAATTGCCGCTTCCGGCTGTACTGCCCGGTGCATTTGACTCATTCGTCCCGGTCTGCCCGGCGTCCACCTTGCTGACATCAGACGCACATTCCTCATCCAGCCTTCCATTCCATCGCCCCTCGGGGATGTTGCATGCCAGATTATATTTCCTCCACGATATGCCCTTGTCTCTGAGTCTCTTAACCACATATTCTTCAGACATCGCATACAGGACGGAGAAAAGCGGTACAAATATGAGCATACCCAGAATGCCCAACATATCACCTCCAAGCATGACCGCCACAAGTACCCATATAGATGGAAGTCCCACCGAACCACCAACAACATGAGGATATATGAAGTTACCCTCTATCTGCTGCAGCACGACAAATATGATCAGAAACACTATGGCACGCTTCGGATCCTCTACCAGGATCATAATCGTTCCGGCAAAACATCCGACAAATGCTCCAACAACCGGGATCAGTGCAAATACTGCTATGATGATGCTGACCGTAAGCGCATACGGAATACGGAATATGGTCATCGTAATGAAAAACATAAGTCCAAGTATGCACGCCTCAAGGCACTGACCTGAGATGAACTTGGAGAAGGTCTTATCCGCAAGAACACAAGTCTGAATGAATCGGTCCGCCTTTTCTTCCCTGAACACCGCATACAATACACCCTTTACCTGCTTCTCCAGAGTCTCCTTCTGAGCCAGTATGTAGCACGCAAAGAACAGTCCCACCAGAACATCGACCACGGCGCCTACCACACTGCTGGCAATGGAGAACGTGGAAGACAATACACTGCTGCCGCCGTTCTTCACAATACCAACCACATTTGATATAAGTGCATCCCAATTAATATTGATACTCTTTATCTTATCCACTATCTCCGGCTGGTCCTTCATCAGCTTGATCGCCTTCCTCTGTATATCATCCATGGCCGATGGCAGCTTCTCTGCAAACATAGTTATAGTCTTGGACATCTCAGGTATGATCATAGTTATTGCAAACGTGAGAACAGCTATTATGCACAGGAACGACAGTATGAGGCACACTGGTCTCCTGAACCTGTACAGTCTGCTGTCTTTATTCTTAAACAATACCTTTTCAAGTCCCTTCATAGGTACATTCACCACAAATGCTATGGCAAATCCTATGACAAATGGCATGAGTATATTGATGAGCCAGCTGAACATACTGGACACCTTATCAAAATTAAACAGTACATATGCAAACAGCACCACACCGCACAATATAATCACGGTCCTCACTGTATCCCTCTTATTCCAGTTCATGAAGTCCTCCTAATAATCCACATTATTATTCTATGTAGTCATCAATTACATATCTATTCACCCAGATGTATATCTCCAAATGCCTCGGACAGGGAATATGTCAGATTCTTCTTGGGCTTGTACACATCGATGACCGGGGCCATGATCCTGAAAAAATTCTCCTCATCCTTTGAGAGCTTGAACACCTCAGCGGTATTCCTGGCATCCCACAGGGCATCATGCTCTGCCCCCTGAAAGTTTTCTCCCAGATAAAACACAGCGTCCGACAGTGATATCCTTCTTGACGTTCCTATGAGCTTGGCATATTCCTTCTGGAAATCCTTCCACCTTGATATGATACTTTCCAGCCCGGGGTGCGTGTATTCCTTCAGCCTGGCCTCCTTGCGGAGCTGTCTCAGGTCATTCTCACTCCATGCGTATATCACATCGGCATCAGCACACCACTCTATAAAGCTCCCCATGGCAAAAGCATATGAAGGAGCATTCTCCACCATATCATCTGTTATTCCTGTGAGCTTTATTATACGCGAAGCCATGGTTCCATATGCCGGCTTCACATAACTCTTAAACGAATCTATCTCATTATAATCTTCATCCAGTTTAACTGCACCGATCTCTATGATCTCGCTCTTACATATTTTCTTTTCCTTCTTATACTCTGAATCTATCATATTCATTTCAAAGTCCACAAATACGTATATCATACACTGTATTTCCCCTTACATTGCCGATTTAATCATTGTAACACTGTGACCGGAAAACTGTAAACAAGCATATTAGGTATTTGTCAGCATTTCCGCAAATATTTGAGTATATTTTTGTCCTTTTATGAGTTAAAATTTCTGTGACGACATAATCTGCACTTATACGGCAGCATACGACACGAAAGGAATATACATATGAAAAATATAATCTTTGATATTGGCATGGTCCTCGTAGACTTCCACTGGAAAAGCACCATGGAGAAGCTTGGCATACCAGCGGACGTGATAGATACTCTTGATCACAACATGATAAACCACCCTATGTGGAATCATTTTGACCTGGACGATATGCCTGAGCCAGAGCTCATCAAACGTTTCAAGGAACTCAGCCCGGAATGCAGCAGCTACATAGACCTGTTCATGAACAATCTCGATGAAGTGGTGGACATGTTCCCGGGAGCCGACATGTGGCTCAAGGATCTCAAGTCCAGAGGTTACAACATCTACCTCCTGTCCAACTACCCAAGAAGACTGTTTGCACTCCACACGCCTAGATTCCACTTCCTGCCTTACACGGACGGAAGAGTGGTCTCCTATGAATACCACGTGACCAAGCCAGACGCCGCCATCTATGAGCATCTCTGCAACAAATATAACCTTGTCCCTGAGGAATCCATTTTTCTTGATGACAGGCAGGCGAATCTCGATGCCGCCGCAAAGCTTGGTTTCCACACTCTTCTGGTCACAGATCCTATAGGAGTGAGGGGCGCACTTGACGACATACTCGCACGCGAATAAGGAGATGCCAGATGAAAACAGATACAACTCAAAGCAGACACAGTGGTCTGCTGTGGCGTTCCATATTCTTTCCGCTGGCCTTTATTTATATGGAGCTCCTGTTTCACATTGCAATTTATGGATCTGCAGGCAGCAACATACTACATCCCCTGACATTTGCGCTGGCATGCGGACTTACCCTGTCAGCACTGACCTCCTTCTGGCACAGATATGCAAATGCAGCCATAGCCTACCTGCTGTGGAGTATATTTACGATCTACTATATTGCACAATTTGTATACTATAAGATATTCAGAACATTTTTGAGTCTGGTGTCCATCGGCGGTGCCCAGGATGCTATGAACTTCAGGACTGTGCTTTTTTCAGCATTGCGATCCAACTGGTATATCATAGTGCTGTTCCTGCTGCCACTTATATGTCTTATCATCATGAACAGGTTCTGGTTTTCATTTGGCAGATGCCGCATCGGGCAGAAGCCTAGTGTGCTCAGGGCAGTGCTGGTGCAGCTGGGTATCTCCGCAGCTGCATGGGTACTTGCCATCTGTATTCTGGCAGTGCACGGGACTGCGGCCTACACTCCATATGCGCTGTTCCACGGACGCTATGTACTTGAACTGTCCATGAACAAGCTTGGAGTCATGGTCACCACGGGAAGAGACTGTGTGACCATGGTGACTCAGAGCAGCCAGAGCAAGACATTTGAGCTTGCAGATATTGGAGATAATCAATCAGATGCACAGACTGCCGCATCAGATATCAATGCCGCATCTGCGGACGAGACAGATTTTTCATCAGCTTCTCAGACCGGCGGCTCAGATCAGGCGGCAGGATCAACCCAGGCCGACGAGCCTGTATATGTTCCGCAGGTCGATGAAAGCATAGATTTCCAAAGTCTGTACAATCAGACAGATGACGAGGAGCTTAAAAGCCTGACGGCATATTTCTCGGGGGTACAGCCAACTTACACGGACGAATACACCGGCATGTTCGAGGGGTACAATGTGGTATTTGTCACCGCTGAAAGTCTCAGTACATATGGAATATCCAGGGAGGCCACACCGACACTGTACAAGATTTATCACGAAGGCTTTGAATTTACTAACTTCTACAACCCACTGTGGTATCACAGCACCATAGACGGCGAATATACCAACTGCCTCAGCCAGTATCCGGCATCCTCCAAATGGAGCTTTGAGGCATCCGCGGACACCTACCAGCCATACGCCCTCGGCAATATGCTGAACGCACAGGGCTACAAGAGCTACGGCTACCACGACTTTGATGCCACATACTACGACAGAACAAGAACCCATCCGAATATGGGCTACACCACCTTCAAGGCCATCGGCGCAGGATTGGATATTCCTGACCACGTTATGTATTCCGATCTCGAATGTATGGAGGCTGTGTATGGGGATTTCATTCAGGATGACAAATTTAACATGTATTTTATGAGTTTCTCCGGCCATCTGCCTTACAATTACGACAATCAGTATATATGCATGATTAACAGGGAGGGAGCCGAGAATGTTCTCTTCGGAAAAGGGTACTCAGATGAGGCCATAGCCTATGTTGCAGCCCAGATGGAGCTTGACAAGGCTCTGGAATTTCTGATGGATAAGCTGGAAGAGACTGGCAAGCTGGACAACACTCTGTTCATCGTGGCACCTGACCACTATCCTTACGGACTCAGCGACGGCACCTACAACGAGCTTGCGGGCAAGGACATAGAGAATGATGACTTTGAGCTTCACCACAACCAGTTTGGTATATGGAGCTCATCCATGGAGAAGCCAGTAGTTGTCGACAAGCTCTGCTCCAGTGTGGACATACTTCCAACTGTGTTAAACCTTCTCGGAGCCGACTTTGACTCAAGACTTCTAGCTGGCCGCAACATTTTGTCTGACTCCGATGAGCTTGTGATCTTCGCGGATCAAAGCTTTATGACCGACAAGGTCAGGTACGATGCCCGCACGGGGGAGACCTCTTACTTCGTCCCTGAGTCACAGATCCCTGATGGATACGTGGATCAGATGATCGAGGAGGTTGAAAACCGGCTGTATATATCGGACGAGATGATAAACACGGACTATTTTTCATTTGTATATAGCAGATAAAAGGCCGAGACAATCCCCGCCAGCACATCGGCGGCGGCCTGGACAAAAGCCACTCCATCTACGCCATACATGCGCGGCAGTATGAATACCAATGGTATAAAACATACTCCCTGCCGCAGGGCGGATATGAGGGTGGCTTTTCCATATGCTCCAAGAGCCTGATAGTACATTCCGGTCACCAGACACACAGCTGCAAACGGCATGGATATGGCATGCGCCCGGAGCGACAGCGCCGCAAGCTGTAGAGACTGCTTGCCACCGTCCCTCAGGAATACTCCGGCCAGCCCGGATGCCCACACCCAGGTCGCAGCACCCATAGCGCACATGAATATCACCGCAGTTATCATGGTAAATCTCAGCGACCTTTTCACTCTGGATTCAAGTCCTGCACCATAGGCAAACCCGCACACTGGGGCAAATCCCTGCCCATAGCCCACCAGCACGGCAAATGTGACCGCAAATATCTTATTTGCAACCGTGATTCCCGCCATGGCTCCATCACCGTACTGTCTGCAGCTTCTGCTGATCATGACCGCCGCAAAGCACATGAGCCCCTGCCTCAGGAAGGATGGCAGCCCTGTTCTCACTATACGCACCCCATATCTGAAGCTACACAAGTCTGATATATGCAGCCTTACCACGCTGCACCTTGACCTGACACATATATACATTATGGCAAGGCTTATCCCCTGTCCGGCAAGGGTCGCTATGCCTGCACCGGCTATTCCAAGCCCAAGCACTCTCACCAATATATAGTCAAATAACGCATTTGACAGTCCGCCTGCCAGAATACCCAACAGGGCTAGATACGGCTGCCCCTCAGCCCGCAGGGCATTGTTCAGAACATAGGCACCGCACATGACCGGAGCCGCGAGCATGATATATATTCCATACTGCCCAGCAGGAGCAAGACTTGTGTCCGTGGCCCCCAGAAGTCTTACCACATCCTCCCTGAACACGGCAAATATAACCGCCATGACCGCGCCCGACAGTATTCCTCCCGCCAGTGCCGTGGCAAGCGTCTGCTCCGCCTCACGCTTCTTCTGCTTACCGAGGAGTCTCGCTATCTCACTTCCAGCTCCCATGCCCCAGGTGTAACCCACAGCCTGTATCAATGCCATAACAGAGAACATGATCCCAACTGCGGCCACACTGCTTTCTCCAAGATCTGAGACAAAATAAGTGTCCACAATATTGTAGGAGGTTGCAATCAGCATGGTGAATATTGTAGATACCGAAAGTGACAGTATGAGAGAAGGCACAGGAGTCCCAGCCATTTTGCTGTGATTCTCCTGTGCCTTCTTCTGTGTATCCACACTCTCAGGAATGTCCATTCCCGAAAGTATCAATCTGTCATATATTCCATTATCGGGTCTGCTGTGTAACCGCCGTCTGTTGCTGCGCCTGTCCATGTGTGTAGTCCCTGCTTTCTTCCTTACTCTCACGCAGGAATTTCTTAACCTGCTGCAATTTCTCCTTTGCATCGTACACACCCAGCTCATACATGGCCTCGATCATCTCCGGCTTCTTCTCAAGCCTTGATATCTCTATAGTCTCACTCGGTCTGATTATCAACGTATCACCCTCCTTTTCAAGCTCCTCCAGCTTGTCCAGGGTCTTGTTGTAATACATGTGTCTCATGTGACATCTTTTAACGAACTCAGGGTACTCCCTGTACCTTCCGGCCTCCAGCCTGAGCATCTTGTCCGGGCCCTTGCGGTATCCCTCCGGTCTTGTCAGAACTACTATATTTCTCCTGTAGCCCATCCTTCTGAATGCAAATATCGGTATGCTGTCGGATACACCTCCATCCAGCAGCTTCATTCCATCAACCTCTACAATATTGGACACCAGTGGGAGGGATGCCGAAGCCCTCACCTTATTCACATCCTCAGGCTTTCTCATGTCCGTACACTCCAGATACTCCGCCTCTCCTGTATCCAGATTAGAACATCCCACATAGAGCTTCGTAGGATTTGCAAGGAATGCATCGTAGTCAAGTGGATCCAGTTTCTCCGGGATATCGTGGTAGCAGAACTGCTCACCGCAGATATCTCCTGTAGTTATGAGGGAGTACAGGCTCATGTAGTGCTTGTTGTTCCTGTACTTCATATTGTAACGCATGTTGCGCCCTCTCTGTCTCGCCACATAGGAGAGTCCATGTATGGCTCCCGCCGACACCCCTATGACACCGTCGACCTCTATATCATTGTCCATGAACACATCCAGGACTCCGGCGGTATATATGCCTCTCTGGCCGCCGCCCTCAAGTACCAAACCTGTCTTTGCCATATCGATCACCTTTCATCCAAATATTTATATGTCCGTCTTTGTCTGAAAAATCCTCAGACTCCTGTCAAGAATCCCATTCATATGAGCTATAGCAGTTCCATAATTCGTCATCGGGATACTCTGCTGCTCCGCCCTTCCCTGACGACTCTTCATCTCGCGTTCATTCAGCATACAGCCTCCGCAGTGTATCACCAGATCATATCCTGTCAGATCCTCCGGGAATTCCGTTCCGCTGACAAATGTAAATTCAGGCTCAAGTCCCGTGTATCTGCGTATCCATCTCGGCAGTTTCACAGTTCCTATATCATCACACTGTCTGTGATGGGTGCAGCCCTCAGCTATGAGTATCCTTGGAGGTCTGCTGTCCGCATCTGTACGCTGGCCTTCATCCCTCAGCCTGTCCAGGACATATGCGCCATTTACCGCCGCATCAAGCTGCCCTTTAAATCTTGCCATCAGTATTGAGAATGACGTCAGATATATGTCATACGGCACGATCTTCATAACCTTTGCAAATGCCTGGGAGTCAGTGACCACCAGAGATACATTCCCCTCCAGCCGTCTCAGAGTATCCTCAAGCTCCGTGTCCCTGCACACCACAGTCGTAGCTCCGGTCTCAAGAACATCCCTTATGACCTGCTGCTGCGGAAGTATCAGCCTGCCCTTCGGAGCTGCAGAATCTATCGGTATGACCAGCACCACCATATCACCCGGCTGTATCAGATCTCCGACCAGTCTCCTGGTCATGGTGTCTGTCACCGTGAGTCTTCCTATCAATTCCTTCAGCTCATCTATTCCCTGTCTGCGCTCTGCGCTGACCCATATGGAATTCTCCGCTGAATTCTGAACCTGTGTATCATCCTTAACTAGATCACTCTTATTGTACGCAATTATATAATTTATATTCTTCTCTTTGAAAAGCTCTGTGAGCTCCCTGTCCGACGCGGACAATCCAGCCGTGCCATCAACTACGAGCACAGCGACATCTATCTTCGCAAGCACCTGCCTGGTCTTCGACACCCTGAGTTCACCCAGCTCGCCGGTATCGTCTATTCCCGGTGTATCTATGATGACCACCGGTCCAAGCGGAAGCAGTTCCATGGACTTGTACACCGGATCCGTGGTGGTTCCCGCCACATCCGACACAACAGCAAGGCTCTGCCCCGTCACTACATTTACCAGACTGGACTTGCCTGCGTTCCTGCATCCAAAGAAACCTATATGCACTCTGTTTGCCGACGGTGTATCGTTTAAACTCATTTTGCTCCTCCACAATGTGTTAGAATCTAAAATCTCTGTCTCCGTGCTTTATCCTGTCAAGTCTCTCGACCACTATCTGTCTGACTTTCTCATTCGGAATATTCTTCAGCTCATTCTGTATGAGTCTCCGGCCTATCTCCGCGGTCTCCGGCGAAGCATAATCCACCAGATATTCCTCCAGCGTCATGAGTGCGTTCGGATGACAGCAGTTCTGTATCTGTCCGCTCTTGCACAGGCTCATGAACCTGTCGCCGGTTCTGCCCTCTCTGTAACATGCCGTACAGAACGATGGTATATAGCCCTTGGTCATCAGCCAGTTCACAACCTGATCCAGAGTTCTCGTGTCGCTGACATCGAACTGCTCCGACTTCTCATCCTCTGGCTCCGGCTCATAGTAGCCACCCACACTGGTCTTTGAACCACCGCTTATCTGCGACACTCCAAGCCTTATGATCTCATCCCTGACCGTTGGATTCTCCCTTGTGGAGATTATCATTCCTGTATAAGGAACGGCGATTCTGATACATGCTGCGATCTTGCAGAATACATCGTCGCTTATTCCGTTGTCAAATGCCTCAGGATCTATGTCGTCAGCCTTCTTGACTCTTGGCACACTGATGGTGTGCGGACCAACTCCATGAACAGCCTCAAGGTGCTCCGCATGCATCAGCAGCCCCGCAAATTCGTACCTATACTTATCCAGAC
This sequence comes from Coprococcus aceti, assembly GCF_025567285.1. Taxonomy (NCBI): domain Bacteria; kingdom Bacillati; phylum Bacillota; class Clostridia; order Lachnospirales; family Lachnospiraceae; genus Coprococcus; species Coprococcus aceti. The sequence continues at coordinate 81,480 of NZ_JAOQJT010000008.1, read as the reverse complement.
CAAAGAGCACCCCCAGACCCACATCGTCTATACCACCTTCCATAGCACGGTCCATAGCCTCTGTGTGATATGCATAGTCATGCTTCGGTCCATATGGATGAAGCTTCTCATACGCTTCCTTATCGTAGGTCTCCTGGAAGAGGATGTACGTTCCAATTCCTGCCTCGTGCAGCTTCCTGTAGTTCTCCACTGTGGTCGCCGCTATATTTACATTTACACGCCTTATTGCACCGTTCTTGTGCTTGATGCTGTATATCGTGTCTATACACTCCAGGATGTACTCGATAGGATTCATCTGAGGATCCTCACCGGCCTCAATGGCCAGTCTCTTGTGACCCATATCCTGCAGTGCTATGACCTCCCGTCTCACCTCTTCCTGGGTGAGCTTCTTTCTGGCTATATGCTTATTCTTGATGTGATACGGACAATACACACACCCATTTACACAGTAGTTGGACAGATACAACGGCGCGAACATAACTATTCTGTTGCCGTAGAAATCCTTCTTGATCTGCTCCGCCAGATCATATATCTCGTTTATCTTGCCCGGCATCTCACACGCAAGAAGCACGGATGCCTCCCTGTGGGTAAGCCCCTTCCTGAGCTTTGCCTTCTCTATGATACTGTCGATAAGCTCCACATTGTCCTTGTTCTGATCCGCATAGTCCAGCGTCTCACGGATCTCGCCATCATCTATGAAGTCCTCTGCCTTCATGGATCTCACATCATACATTTTTTGTCAGCCTTCTTTCTTGTATACTGTATGCCCTTCCAATCTTATACACACAATATTATTCAGTGGTCTCCGCCTCTGTTGTCTCCTCACTGTCAGCATCCCCGGAATCGACCGGCGTACTCATGCTGTCTATTTCATCCGGCATACGGACATAGTCCACATACCAGCCATCGTCGCACTTCAACATACATTCCTGAACGTGTACCGTGACCTCGCCGCCATCCTTGCCTGTCACTATCCAGTCAGCTTCCACACTTCTGTACTGGGACACGCCCTTAACTCCGTTGTCCGCAAATTGCTGCTGCACATCCTCTATATTGCTCACCGCCTGTATATCGGTGACCTTGCACTCGATCGTATCTATATCCCCAACCTGCTCATCTGTATACGCTCTGAACTTGTTTATATATATGTCCTGTATGTCACTCACCGACAAAACCTTTGACGAATCCTCAAACTTCTTCACGTATCCCGGGGCTATCATGTCAGCCATCTCTCCGCCATCGCCAAATGCGTATATGCGGGCGGTCTCCTTTGCCAGCTTGTCCGCCTGATATGAAAATCTGTAATAGATCACATAAAATACCGCAAATACTACCACGATCGCCACTGCCAGAACTATTATAAGCTTCTTGAGGAATCCGCTTTTTTCATTACTGTTTCTCTCTTTACTCTGTCCCATATCTCTACTTCCCAATCCTTATTTTGTGGTTAAATACCCTTTTATATTGTATTCACCTGATTTGATATAGTCAACACCAAGCTTCCGTAACCCCCGAACGGGCAGATCATCAACATGACCTGCCCGTTCAGAATAATTATCCATATATCGTTACCAACAATTCATTGTCTCCATCGTATCAAGCTTCCTCTGGATCTTGTCAACGACCATATCCCTGATCTCTGTGGTCGTCTTATCCGCTATAACCTCATATGGGATCGGCTCCAGAAATGCAAGCTGTGTCGTCACACGTCTCAGTGACCATCCCTCAAATGGCTTGAAGGAATCATACAGCACGACTGGAACGATAGGACACTTCGCCTTCTTGGCGATCTTGAAGCTTCCCGGCATGAACTCCTTGAGCTCATTGTGACTGTGATCGTATCCTCCCTCCGGGAATAAAATATATCTCCTTCCCGCCTTGATCTCCGTGGATACATCGTTTATAACCTGTACCTGCTGCTTTATGTCTTCCTTGTCAAGTCTCTGTGCCTTCACAAGATCCGTAAGCTGATCTGCTATGAACAGCTTCGACCTCTTTGCATCCATGACATACGTAATCGGTTTGTCATGGGAAACTATAACTCCCAGTACATCATACTTACCCTGATGATTGGCATACATGATATATCCGCCCTCCTTAGGAAGGTTCTCCATACCCGTGGCAACCGTCTTGATAAAAGCACGACGTCTCACATGATTGCACATAACCTGTGCCATCTGATAACATATATCCTCACCATATTTTTCCGGGTGTCTGGCATAATACGACATCTTTGGCACATAGTACATGATCAGAAACAAACACGAAACTATTACCCAAATAAATCTTAACATAAATACCTCTAACCAAATACCTTTAACTCAAAAATGTGTGCATATACATGCACACGTCCTCTTTTTCATAAACTCTTATATACATAGTTCACTGTATATACAGTGAACCATATACTATCTAGTAATTTTCTCAGTAAAGGCAAAAGTTGTCAAGTAACATTTTATCTATTGTGTCTGCACATAAAAAGGCAACGCCACATCGGTTTCATCGTCCCGCTGCTGGCACTGCCTTTTATAATAGACTCGAAGTCCCGCGCTGACGCGCTCTATGTTCGGCTTACGCCGAACGACTTCTCGTTAAAACCGCTTGAAACCCCCAAATGCCTGCAAGCAGGCGCTTGGGGTTTCTGCGCTGGGTTTTATATCTTTTCTGTTACTTTGAGTCTTGTGAGTGCACGGGCAAGGGATGCCTCGCTCTGCTTGTATTCCTTCAGACTCTCTTTCTGTCTGAGTCTCTCTTCCGCTCTGATCTTTGCCTCCTTGGCTCTGACCCTGTCGATATCCTCCGGCTTCTCTGCGGAATCCACGATAAGGACAACTCGGTTATTTACTATCTGAACAAATCCTTCGCCCACAACACCGATGACCTGTTCACCTTTACTCGTGGTGATCCTGATCTCTCCTATGCTGGTAGCTATGACCATATTCTCATGATGTGCAAGAACCGCTTTCTCTCCATCTTCAAGTGGAAGAACTATTTTCTCTGCCCGGCCGTCGAAGAATATCTTATTACTGGAAATAACTCTCAGATAAAATGTATTCATCTATGCACTTCCTTTACTGGCCCTTCTCGGCCTTTTCCTTTACTTCCTCTATAGTACCTACATTGAAGAATGCCCACTCAGGATACTCGTCCATCTCACCGTCAACGATCATCTTGAAGCCCTTGATCGTATCCTTGAGACTTACATACTTTCCAGGAATACCTGTGAAGTTCTCAGCAACATGGAATGGCTGTGACAGGAATCTCTGAACCTTTCTGGCTCTGGTAACTGTAAGCTTATCCTCATCTGACAGCTCCTCCATACCGAGGATTGCGATGATATCCTGCAGCTCCTTGTACTTCTGAAGTATCTCCTGTACACGTCTTGCAACATTGTAATGCTCCTCGCCGACTATATCAGCCTCAAGAATTCGTGAGCTTGACTCCAGCGGATCTACTGCCGGATAGATACCCTGCTCAACGATCTTTCTTGAAAGAACTGTATTTGCATCCAGATGCGCAAATGTTGTGGCTGGGGCAGGATCTGTAAGGTCATCGGCTGGCACATATACGGCCTGGACTGACGTGACTGATCCTTCCTTGGTAGAAGCGATTCGCTCCTGAAGCTCACCCATCTCATTTGCAAGTGTTGGCTGATAACCAACGGCTGATGGCATACGTCCAAGAAGTGATGAAACCTCTGAACCTGCCTGTGTAAATCTGAATATATTGTCGATGAACAGAAGCACATCCTGATGATTTACATCACGGAAATACTCTGCCATTGTAAGTCCTGTCTCTGCAACTCTCATTCTGGCTCCAGGTGGCTCATTCATCTGTCCGAACACCAGGGCGGTCTTGTCGATAACGCCTGACTCGCTCATCTCTGTCCACAGATCATTTCCCTCTCTTGAACGCTCTCCAACACCGGTGAATATTGAGTATCCACCATGTACGGATGCGATATTCTGGATAAGCTCCTGGATAAGGACTGTCTTACCAACTCCGGCACCGCCGAACAGACCGATCTTACCACCCTTTGAGTAAGGTGCAAGAAGATCTATGACCTTGATACCTGTCTCAAGTATCTCGATGACAGGACTCTGATTCTCAAATGTTGGCGGCTCTCTGTGGATTACCCAGTGCTCTGTGTCTGAGAGATCCTCCTTGCCATCTATTGTCTCACCAAGCACGTTGAACAGACGTCCAAGTGTCTGATTTCCTACTGGAACTTTGATTCCTGATCCGGTCGCAACGACTTCCATATCTCTTGAAAGTCCCTCGCTGGCGGACAGCATGATACATCTTACTGTATTATTTCCTACGTGCTGTGCTACTTCCATAACACATTTTTTTCCATGATTATCTACTTCAAGAGCATCCTTGATGTATGGCAGATCGTTGTCTGGAAATTCTACGTCTACGACAGGTCCCATGACCTGTACTATCTTACCATTTTTCAAAACATCAGACCTCCTTTACAATTATTTATTGAGCTTATTAGCTCCTGTCTCTCTGAGCTCTGGCGCCGCCCGCGATCTCTGTGATCTCCTGCGTTATGGCTGCCTGCCTTGCTCTGTTGTATTTGATATTGAGATCATCCAGCATCTCCTTGGCACTCTTTGTGGCTGAGTCCATCGCCATCATTCGGCTGTTCTGCTCACTGCAGAAGGACTCTACCAGAGCGCCGTATATATATCCCATGACACAGTTTGGTACGATTCGGTCAAGCACTGCCTTCGGTGAAGGCTCCATGGTAATCTCCTCGTGGAACACATCCGCAGGAACGCCTGCGAAGTCAGTCCTCTTCATAGGGAGGAGCTGTATCATCTGCGGTTCAACGACCACACTGCTCTTCATGTTGGTATATATGATGTATACCTCATCTATATCGCCATTCTCATAGTTCTCAAGCATCTTGTCCGCTATGACTCTGGCTCTGTGAAGACTAGGATTCTGCGCTGTATACTGGAAATGTATATCTATAGGCACTCCCTTCTTTGCGAAGTAGTGTCTTCCCACCTGGCCGACTACATACAGCTCACTGTTTGGGTGGGCTGCAAGCTCCTGCTCAGCGATCTTGATTACATTGTGGTTGTAGGCACCAGCCATACCTTTGTCGGCGGTAATGACCAGATAACCTCGCCTTCTGTCCTCTTCCTTGATTCCCTCTCTGCTGTCGAAATACAGATGCTCCATCTCAGGAACATGTCTGAGCATTCTGGCAAGAGCAACCTGGAGTGTGTAGAAGTAAGGCTCCGTGTTCTCAAGATCTGTCCTCGCCTTTTTAAGCTTGGAAGATGAGATCATATACATTGCATTGGTGATCTTCTGAGTATCCTTGATACTCTTTATTCTATTCTGGATTTCTTTGGTATTTGCCAATCAAATCACCTCTCAACGAATCTTCTTATTTCTCCTGAGATCTATCTCTCGATAAACTCCTTAGCGGCTGCGACTATCTTGTCCTTCAGCTCATCGGTAAGCACCTGCTTCTCCTCGATCTCATCCACGATATCCTTATGGGCACTGTGGAAGTATTCAAGCATCTCAAGTTTCTTCTTCTTGACCTCTGAAACCTCAACTGGAAGGAATACCTTATTGGTAGCTGCTACCAGAATGATAACCTCCTCGGCCATTGACAGCGGATTACACAGAGGCTGCTTTAAAAGCTCCATAAGTCCCTTGCCATACTGAAGCTGTTCCTTGGTGTTCTCATCAAGATCTGAACTGAACTGTGTGAACACCTCCATCTCTCTGTACTGTGCCAGATCGATACGGATACTTCCTGCGGCCTTCTTCATCGCCTTTGTCTGCGCTGCACCACCAACTCGTGATACCGACAGACCGACGTTGACAGCAGGTCTCATACCTGAGAAGAACAGATCGCTCTCGAGGAATATCTGTCCATCTGTGATAGATATAACATTTGTAGGTATATAAGCAGATACATCGCCTGCCTGTGTCTCGATAATAGGAAGGGCTGTGATGGAGCCTCCGCCAAGCTCATCCTTAAGCTTACTTGATCTCTCAAGAAGTCTTGAATGGAGATAGAATACATCTCCAGGATATGCCTCACGTCCTGGTGAACGTCCGAGAAGCAGTGACAATGTTCTGTAAGCAACAGCGTGCTTTGACAGATCATCGTACACGATCAGCACATCCTTGCCCTTATGCATGAAATACTCAGCGATCGCTGTACCTGAATAAGGCGCAATATACTGAAGTGGTGCTGAATCACTTGCTGTAGATGCAACGACTATCGTGTAGTCCATGGCATCATATTTGTTCAGGTTATTTACAACCTTGGCTATTGTTGAAGCCTTCTGGCCTATAGCCACATATACACAGATGACATCCTTGCCCTTCTGATTCAGAATGGTATCTATCGCTATGGATGTCTTACCTGTCTGTCTGTCTCCTATGATCAGCTCTCTCTGTCCTCTTCCGATTGGGAACATGGCATCTATCGAGAGGATTCCTGTCTGAAGCGGCTGGTTGACCGACTTACGATCAACTATGCTTGGAGCCGGATTCTCTATTGGACGATAATCCGTTGACTCTATGCTGCCCTTTCCATCTATAGGTGCTCCAAGGGCATCAACTATACGTCCGATAAATGCATCGCCTACAGGGATGCCTGCACGCTTTCCCGTTCTGCTGACCTTTGTTCCTTCTTTGATTCCTGTATCACGACCGAACAGAATACATCCTATCTCTGTTCTTCTGATATCCTGAACCATACCTTTGACACCATTCTCAAAAACAACGATCTCACCGTACATGGCATTGTCTATACCGTATACGGTTACGATTCCATCACCTACATAGATGACCTTACCGACTTCTTTGTCCCTGGAGTCAAAATCATAATTCTCTATCTCTTCTTTGAGTATAGAAATAATATCCTCTGAACTAATTGAACTCAATTTATCACCTCATAACCAGTTTCTGTCTAAGGGATTTGTACCTGCCCAGAATGCTTCTGTCGTACTCGCGGTCTCCCGTTCTTATGACAAATCCACCTATCAATTCTTTTTTCTCCACCATAGAAAGCTGTACCGTCTTGCTTCCATACTCTTTCATAAGGAAGTTCTCGATACCTGCCTTCTGCTTATCAGTTGGCGGTGTGACATAATAGAGAGTTGCCGAAAGGATATCCTGCTGCTCTCTGGCATACTTCTCATACTCGTCAAATATGTCATGTATCATGTCAAATCCATCGTTGTCACACAGGGTCTTCATGAAATTTACCAGATCCTTATTGCCAAATCTGTCAAATACCCTGTCAACGACCTTGCGCTTGTCCGCGTGGCTGACCACCGGATCTGCCAGTGCATATACCAGCTCCGGACTACCATCCACAAGCGCCTTTATCTCCTCCACCATGTCCTGACTGATTCCAAGCTGATAGAGGACAATTCCGTAATTAATTGCCTTCTGTGTCACCTGAATCACCTACTTCATTCAAAAACTCGTCATACATGGCAGCTCCTGCTGATTCCGCATCACCTTCACCGCCCACGATCTTGCCGGCTGCTGCCATTGCAAGCTCTGCGATCTGTGACTGCATATCAGAAAGTGCCTTGTTCTGCTTGATCTCTATGGTCTTCTCCGCATCCTTTATCATCTTGACTGACTTTGCATCAGCCTGATCTATGATACGGCTGTACTCATTCTGGGCCTCCACACGGGATTTCTCACGGAGATCCCTGCACTCAGCATCAACCCCTGCAAGGGTATCCTCATACTGAGACTTGAGTTTCATTGCTTCAGCCTTCTGATTGTTGGCATCCGATATGGTGCCAGCGATCATATCTTCTCTCTTCTTGATGACATCGTTGATCGGTCCTATCAAGAACTTCTTCAAAAGAAGAAACAGAACTATTAAGTTGATAATGGTGAATGCTATTGTAGAAAATTCTATATCAATCATATAGCCACTCCTATCTTTCTGTTTCTATTATCCGCATCTCTTCTGCAATTCCAGATTTCTATTAGATATTTCTATTAAAATATCCATCTGACCAAAAATCTGATTACTTAAGAAGAATGATTGCAAGAAGTCCGATTACGAAACCGTAGATAGCTGTTGCCTCTGCAAGGGCACAACCGATGATAAGAAGCTTTGTGATCTTTCCGTCTGCCTCCGGCTGTCTAGCTACAGCCTCAACTGCCTTTGATGTTGCAAGACCGATTCCAAGTCCTGCGCCAAGTCCTACTAATGCTGCTATACCTGCTCCAATTGCTAATAATCCGTTCATATCATTTTCTCCTTCATATTTTCATTTTAATTTCAGATAACATGTTAATTATCTTTAAATAACCTTTACTCCATCGCTTCCTGCATGTAAAGCGTAGTCAGGAAAGTAAATACAAATGCCTGTAAAAATCCATCAAAGAAATCAAAGTACAGGCTGAGTGGGATAGGGACAATGAGTGGAACTACTGCCTCTATCAGCTTCATGATGACGAATGCTCCGAGAACATTACCAAAAAGTCGCATACACAGCGACAGTGGCTTGATGACAAGCTCAAGTACATTAAGCGGTGCAACTATTGCTACCGGCTCTGCAAAACTCTTGACCCATCCTTTCGTTCCCTTTCCTCTTATTCCTGCCACCTGTACGAGTATTATACTCATGATGGCCAGCGAGGCTGTCACATTCAGATCCTTTGTCGGTGGTTTAAAGCCAAATACACCCATGATGTTGGCCATGCCGATGTACAGAATAACCGTTATCAGATACGGAACATACTTCATGCCCGCCTCTCCGATAACACCTTTGAACAGGTTGTTAAAGGTAGTTATTATGGTCTCCAGCACAAGCTGTTTCTTACCCGGATTCTCAACTTTGAGATTCCTTACAAGGATAATCGACAACAGCACAAGCACTGCCATAATGATCCATGTTACCACCACAGATTCTGTTATCGGTATTCCACCAAATATTGGTATTGTAAATACTGTTTTGCATTGGAGTTCATTGGATAACTCTTCTGCCAGATCCGTAAGACATCACTTCCTTTCGCACTGTTTTGTTGTATGTCAAAATGCTATCCCAGGTTTATTATTGGTTTATTATTGAAATAGCATTCCTGGCATCTGCCTCAGACAGCCCCACAAGTACGTTCTCTGTGTTGATCCAGTGAGAATCGAGTTCATGAGCCTCCCAGTCCATATCCATATCATCCAGTATGACATATCCCTCTACGGAATTCGCAGTCACATAATCCTTGACTGCACAGGCTCTGGTATAATCCCCATACTTGCTTCTGAGCTCATCCCCTGAAGAAGTTGCCCCATATACTTCCATTCCAGCATCGGCAAGTCTGCCTATCAGTTCTCTTACATGAGCTTTACTGACATCCTTATCAATCACCTGTTTTCTCCAGTCACTGGTCATAACCAGCTTAGCATGTGTGGCATCAACTATCATTTTAAGATTCGCCACATTCTTTGGATTGATAAACTCCCCTTGTTTATCACACAGGAATTTTTCTGAATTCAGTACACCGTCTACATCAAAAAATACTACATTCATACGGTCATACTCCCCTATTTTTTTTATTTACAAGCACTCTCGCTCCTTGCTTGCGTATTTTATCACCATTCAAAACAAATTTAAAGTCATTTATTTGCCCTTATAGTCATATTTTAATCATTTTTAATATTTGTATTGTTTTTCGTAACAAAAACAGTTTTTTGTCACAGTTTTCCCAAGAAACCCGCATAAAACCTAGTGTATCACCAGTTTATACTTTTTTTATAATTTTAACAATTAGTTTATAATTGTCATTTTCCTGCGTCTTGCTGAGGCAGAGACCGCAACGCCCTTATCGCAGCCGGTGCCGAATACAGACAGAGACAGGGATGAGAAAGAAGTAGAGCGTGACTCTTCTATATATAATTTCGCCAAGAACAGGCTGCGTATTCTTCCGGGGGCTGTATATCATCTGCTATATATGTGGTATCGTTAGCGAATACGACTGAGCTTCGCTGCTTCTTGCTGAGGCAGAGACCGCAACGCCCTTATCGCGGTCGGCGCCGAATGCAGATAGAAGCAGGGAAGCGAAGGAAGTAGAGCGTGATACCACATATATAGCAGATGATATACCCGCCCCCCGGAAGAATACGCAGCCGTCCGTCCTTCGCCCCCCACGAAAAAAGGCTATCTCGTGTTCGACGCCCTAACGCTCGACACGTGATAGCCTTGTTCCCTCTGCCGTAATCCGTCACCCCCATTGTGACAGACTATTGTAGAAAATGACCCCCTTGTCATCTCTCGATGTAACAGATAAATTCATTATATCATATTTAATTTCATATTAAAGAGCAGTTCATACACTTTCCTGCGCATACACAAATCGCAAAAGTGTATATTCTTACACTTTTCAACTGGACAAGCCTGTTTCTTCTATTATATAATGTTACTGAGGTGAATTACATGCAGCAACAATACGATATAGGGAAAAGACTCAGGGAAGTCATGGCTGAACGCGGGGTTACGATCAGTCAGTTAGCTGAGTTGACAGATGTCTCTGAGGATACGATAAAAGCCATCAGGAGCGGCAAGACCAAGAGCCCGGGAATACAGCTTATGATATCCATCGCAGACGCACTTGGATGTACCATGGATGGATTTCTCCATAGGCGCAGCCTTACGGACGAGGAATTGTATCTCCTGCAAAAATACAGAACACTCAACATCCACGGCAAGCGGATGGTCATGCTAATGGCGGACTCTGAAGATCACATGCAGAAGAAGCTTCCTTCAGCGGATGCGTACCGCGCCAAAACGCGCAGGATTCCGTGTATTTCCTCAACTCACACGCTTGCTTCCAATTCAGACTACTCAACACACGCGACAGAATTTATAGAGATACCCACCGATTATTTTCCAAATGCAGATTATTGTCTGAGGCTCACGACCAATATGCTCCATCCTATCTATATTAAGGATGATATTATAGCCGTGGAACAAAACTTTCCTCATTTCGGAGATATTGCGTTATTCCTGAACGAGAATGGAGTCGAGATGATCAGAAAATATACAGAAAAGGATGGCTCACCATACCTTGAAGCTGTCAGCAGATGTGATAGATCCCTGTATCTCACAAGTGATATCATTTGTCTGGGAACGATCCTCGGAATCGTCCGTCTGGAAGACACAAGAAAACCGCCTATTACATAAAGGCGGTTTTCTTATATATAAATATTATGATGTCGATTACTCTGCTCCACCGGTGATAAGCCATGGTGACGGCTGGGTAACGAACATGTTGTCCTTGTTGGTTTTGGATACAGATATCTGAATAGCCTCCATATTCTTTATTCCGAGCTTGTCAAATATGAGCTTTGCCTGTGCAAGTATTCCAAGATCAAGTGTGTATATGACAAACTGCATATTCGGATTGATCTTGAGCAGTCTCTCCATATCTGACTCCAGATAATGATTTGCAACTATGAATGCCAGTCTCGGAACAGGTATGGCTGCCAGAGTGTCCTCGCTCATATCTGGGATTATCTGTACATTATGTACTCCGAACTTGTCAACATTCTCCTCCATGGATCTTCTCGAACCCTCGTCCGGCTCAACGGCTATAATGTTGCCCTCGCTTGCCACGATCGCAGCCTCAATGACTATACTCTCGGCCTGGAGTGCCAAGATGGTGTCATGCGTATCCACATCCAGCAGACTCATGATGACTGCTCTTATCTCCTTGCCGACATAGTGTACTGTTCCAGCCGAGAAGAAATCATTTGCAATTCCGTATCTGACGGATTCCCTTGTCTTCTCATTCATGATGAATATAACTGTTGGCCCTGTTATCTTCCTGTTCAGCACCTTCTCCAGCTTGTCATGATGAACCTCGCCGCCGGGCTCCACACCCTCTGCATACCACATGTCATACTCGCCAAAGCCCTTCTCCCAAAGCGTATACAACAGATCCTCATGACTCTGATCTGCAAATATAAGAACTCTCTTGTGTGTGTCTATAGTCGGAACAACGTTCTTCTGCTTTCCGCATATATTCAGCATCTTTATCTTCTCAGGACTGACCTTCATCATGTCTGCAAAATAGCCAAGCCAACTGAGCATATCCTTGTTCTCGTACATAACCATAACCCTCCTTTAGTTGTCCGTCCAATCTTTTATATAGCACATTTATTATACTATTTTATCGATCTTCTGTACACCCAAAGAGAGGCAAACAGACACTTTTTTGACTGTCATCAACTTACCACGTTCAGCTTGTGATCTCTATACATATTGTATACGGACTCCGGAAGCTTATCGTCGGTTATGATGGTGAATTCCGGCTGGAGATCACTGAGCTTGAAATCTCCCTTTGTCTCGAATTTCATGCTGTCCGCCAGCAGAAATACCTCGCTAGCATGGCCTATCAGCATGCACTGATTCTCATAGGTCTCCCTTATAAAATCATGTGCGCCATCCTCGACCGAAAGTGCCGAAGGTACTACAAATGCCTTTGAAAAATACAGTTTCTGCATCGCCTCATGTGTCAGGAAGCCATAAAACAACTTCTCCTTCGGGAGATATTCACCGCCCAGCAGGGTTATCCTGTAATTTCCACATTCCGATAATATGGAGAACACCTCCGAGGAATAGGTTATGACGGATAGTGAGTCAAAATTGCGCGCCTTCAGTGCCATGGCGAACAACGACGCCGTGCTGCCTGAATCTATCGCTATGGTGTCTCCATCCTTCACATACTCAAGCGCTTTCCTGGCTATCTGCTCCTTGAGTTCCATATTGGATGTGCCCCTGACATCCATATCCTCAAACCGGTATCTCTTCTTCACAGAAACCGCACCGCCGTGTACCCTCGTGAGCATGTTGTTATTTTCAAGATCCTCAAGATCACGTCTCACCGTCTCGGTCGACACGCCCAGCAGCTCAACCAGTCTGGCAACAGTAACCGAATGATTAAGATTTACCTGATCCAATATTATCTGTTTACGCTGATCTGCTAACATCTGTCCCCTCCCTTACTTCCTTATAAACTGAGCCCTATGTTTTCTGACCTGCAACATGATTGTATCAAAATAAGCGGTGCCGTGTAAACCTTTATTCCGACATATCCAGTCCATACAGCCTGCAGAGAACCGCAGTATATCCCTCTATACAGTCGAGGATCCTGTCGATCTCCACATGCTCCTGTGCCTGATGCGCCTGACTCATCATCGCACCCGAATATCCTATAGTCGGTATGTTGTATTTGCCGCATATAACGCTTCCGTCGGTTCCAAACTGCCAGTATATCTTCTCAACATCCTGACCAAGCTCCTTAAGCGTCCTGTATGTCAGCTCGACATACTCATTATCCTTGCCGGTCACCCACGCCGGATGCTGCTTTGCCGCCTCCGCCTCATAACCGGTGTAACACGTCCTCTTATTCATTCTCGGATGAACGACAGCTCTGAGCTCAGGATCCTTTTTCTTCTGCTCATCCAGGAATTTCTGAACCCTGCTCACCGTATCCTCTATGGTCATAGGTGGCACATATCTCTGATCCACTGTGATCTCACAATAGTCCGGCACACAGGAATACTTCTGTCCCGGTGTTACCACCACATCAGTGATGACCATGGACGTCTTACCCATCTCATGTACGAGCGGTTCACTGCCAAAGTTATGCATGATCGCATCCATTATAGGGAGCGCTTTCTCAACAGCATTTATGCCCTCCTGCGGAGCGGACGAGTGCGCCACCTTACCGTACACCTCTATGACAAGCTCGATCTTGCCTCGCTGTCCGATGGCAAGATTGCCGTCTGACGGCTCCCCCAGATAGCACAGGTCAACATCAAGGCCGTGCTCCGGAAGAGTGTGCTCCATAAGATAAATCGTTCCGATACTCTCCGCCGGCTCCTCATAGACGACTGCAGCAAATATAAGATCGCCCGATATCTTCGCCCCGGCATCCACCAGCTTTTTGATCTCCATAAATGCAAAGAATTCCGAAGTCAGGCCAGCAAGCATATCGCTTATGCCTCTGCCGTATAACTTTCCATCCTCCACCTTCGGCTCAAATGGCGAATACGGACTCCATGCATCTATGCTTCCCTCAGGCACAACATCCATATGTCCAGTCAGAAGCACGTTTGGACCGTCACCCTCTCCGCGGATGACTCCGACCACGTTGCCGCACTCATCGCGGAAATGCTCAATACCAAGCTCCTCCATGGCCTGCATAAACACCTCCGAGGTGGCTTTCTCTTCCCCGGAATATGCCTGTGCACGTATATTCTTACTGACAAATTCTACCCATGAATCTTCCATATTCTTATAATAATCCTTCATGCTATACATCTCCCTTTCCTGAACCGGTTTCATAATACGATCTGCTGATCATCAACTGATACGGGTACTCTTCTCCCTCGCAACGTCGAGCCAGTAATCCAGCCTTGAATCGAGCCAGAAATGCTGCAGTCTCGCCATCTTCTGTCCATACCAGTTCATGTAATCAAACTCCACGTTGGAGCTGGCCGCCTGATACAGTGCCCAATACGCCCACTTGATATCGCAGGCTATCTTGTTCAGCTTCATTCTAGCAAATGCTCTCTCATCAACCTTGCCTCCGCCGTATATCTTCATCATCTCCACGTCCATATCCTCGGTGAAATAGTTCACAGCAGATATCAGACCCAGATCCACATAAGGATCATTCATGGACGCATACTCATAATCTATGATCTTCAGATCATTTGTCTCCTCGTTGTACATCAGGTTGTTTGTCCAGAAATCATTGTGGCACGGACACAGCTCCTCACTGCCCGCCAGCGCCTTCTCAATAGCAGAGAGCAGATACTCCATCTTGTCATTAAACGGTGATATATAGCCGCCCTTCTTCGCCCTTGCGTTCATATCCCACGCCTGTTCAAATATGCTCTGCTTCAGGTTCAGCGGCTTTGTCTCGAGATGGTGGAAGTCCCTGATCCTCTCGAATATCGACTGGAATATATCTTTGTCATACACATCGCCAAATGTCACCTGGCGGTAGCCGTCAAGCCACTGGAATATCTCAACACCTGTATCCTCGAAATAATAATAGACTCTTGGGCCTGCCTTGCTCTCGTCCGCGATCACATTTGCCTCGTGGCATACTTCACGGTTTATGTAATCCGTGCCGGCTCCCGGTATCTTGAGGAAGAAATGCTCTCCCTCCACATCCACTTTGAAATTCGGATTCGTTATTCCTCCTGAAACGGGCTTGCAACTGATCTCCTTGCCCTTCCAGTCATCGACCCTTGCGATCGCCTCATCAATTGTTGTCTTGCGCATAAAAAAGCCTCCTCTCCTACTTGCTCTCATCAATCAATGCTTCTCTTCCAACCTCTCCGGTTCTAACCTTCACAACATTTTTCACATCGTATACGAATATCTTGCCATCGCCATAGTTGCCGGAGTACAGCACCTTCTCCGCAGTTTCCACAACCCTGGACACAGGTACAGTGCTGACTATGACCTCGACCTTCACCTTAGGAAGCAGGTTCAGATCCGCATCCGAGCTGCGGTAATATTTGTCATTATTTCCCTTCTGTATACCATATCCGGTCACATCCGTGATCGTAACTCCAGTTACATTTATGTCATTCATGGCGTGAAGCAATGCGTCAAGCTTATTCTTTCTCGCTATGATAACCACCTTGGATATGTTAAGATTCTCCGCATTTTCTGTGCTGTCAAATGCCTTGCCATCGATCTTAGGCACATTCATCATAGGCGCGCTTATTCCGTCTGAGGACAGCACCTCTGTGTAAGTATTTGAAAATCCGTGCTCACTGATATCCAGTCCATCCATCTCATCCTCAGCCGATACACGAAGGCCGATGGTCTTCTGAACGATCTTGAACAGTAGTGCCGAAGCTGCAAATACATACAGGAACACAACTATTCCGCCAAGAATCTGGATTCCGCACTGGTAGCCACCACCGCCAAGCAGCAGGCCCTTTGTCTTTGTAGCGGTTCCATCTGAGAACAATCCAACCGCTACAGTTCCCCACAGGCCACCGAATCCGTGTGCCGCGATGGCTCCCACAGGATCATCTATCTTTACCACGTTCTCTATGAAATGCATTCCCCCAACTACTATCGCTCCGGCCACGATTCCGACCAACACCGCAAGTGGCGTACTTATAACGTCGGCTCCCGCAGTGATAGAAACCAGGCCTGCCAGAGCGCCGTTGAGTGTCATGGCGATATCTGGTTTCTTCTTCCACGCCCAGCTTATACACATCGCTGTGACTGCTCCCGCCGCAGCGGATAGATTGGTGTTACAGAACACCTTGCCAACTAGCGACACCGTATCTCCTGTCAGTGGCAGAACCGAGCTTCCGTTGAAGCCGAACCAGCCAAACCACAGGATAAATATTCCAAGCACTGACAGCGGCATGCTGTGTCCCGGTATCTTCTTCGACTTTCCGCTTCTTGAATACTTTCCGATACGCGGGCCGAGCATCCACGCTCCCGCAAATGCAGCGGCACCGCCCACCATATGTACAACTGTGGATCCGGCAAGATCATGGAATCCGAGCTGTGCCAGCCAGCCGTCTCCCCATATCCAGTGTCCCGATATAGGATAGATCACCAGACTTATCATCAGACTGTAGATACAATATGCTGCAAATTTAGTTCTCGCCGCCATGGCACCCGACACGATGGTCGCCGCCGTCGCAGCGAATACTGTCTGAAATATCAGGAATGCCCAGAATGGGATCCCGTCAGGAAGCATGCCGCCTCCATATACCGATTCCATTGCCACACCTTTGATCTTACCCAGTACAGCTCCGTCGCCGCCATACATAATTCCGAATCCTATCAACCAGAACGTCACCGAACCGATACAATAGTCAACCAGATTCTTCATGGCGATATTTCCTGCATTTTTTACCCTCGTCATGCCGGTCTCAAGCATCGCAAAGCCCGCCTGCATGAAGAAAATGAGTACCGTTCCTACCATAATCCATATCGTACTGACTGCACTATATTCCATCACGATTCCTCCTTAATCTCTGTTATATCTGTCCTGCCTTGTGACAGCGAACCGTATGTCCCGGTGATACCTCTGTCTCCTCCGGGCGCTCCTTCATGCAACGTTCATCCGCATATATACAGCGTGTACAGAACGGACATCCCGGCATCGGCTTTGCCGGATCAGGTATATCACCTGGCTTAAGGTCTATGTCAAAGCCCGCATCCTCAAGTCCCTTGCTTATACTCGGAGCCGCCTTGAGCAGAACCTTTGTATATGGGTGCTGCGCATTCTTGTATATCTCGCTACTCGGTGCACTCTCGACTATCTCTCCGAAATACATGATCTTTATCTGATCCGCGATCTGTCTCACCACAGCCAGATCGTGGGCGATCAGCAGCATGGACAACTTATATTTGTCCTGCAGGTCTATCAGCATATTTATGACCTGTGCCTGCAATGACACGTCCAGTGCCGATATAGGCTCATCGGCAAATATGATCTTCGGTGTGACGACCAGACACCGCGCTATGATTATCCTCTGTCTCTGTCCACCGGATAACTGATGCGGATATCTGTCAAGGAACATCGGTGCCATTCCAACCTGTGAAAGTGTGTCCAGAATGATCTTCTCCCTCTCCTCCTTGTCCTTCACTCCATTCAGGATCAATGGCTCCTCAAGTGATTCACGGATACTCATTCTCGGATGCAGCGATCCCAGAGTGTCCTGAAAGATCATCTGTATCTTTGCCTTCATATCGCTCTTTTCCTGGGGCGTCATATCGTCCACGGATTTTCCTTCAAATACGATACTTCCGTCCGTCTTGTCCTCAATTCCCAGCAGGACTCTCGTCAGCACCGTCTTGCCACAGCCCGACTCTCCGACGATTGCAAGTGTCTTGCCCTTTTCCAGCTCCAGCGAGACATGGTCGACTATGTTCTTCTGTCCGACAACCTTGTTGAACATTCCCTTTTTCACCGGATACTGCTTCAGCAGATTATCGCAAGATAATACTATATCCTTCATATGATCACCCCAATTCTGTATCTTCGTTAATGTCATAATCCAGTGGGAAATGGCAGGCACACATATGTCCCTCTCCAACCGGTTTCAGTGCCGGCACCTCTTTATGACATATATCTTTCGCATATTCACAACGGGAAGCAAATGGACATCCCTCCGGGACATTTGACATATCCGGCGGGAATCCCGGAATGGATTTCAGTCTCTTCGTCTTACGAGCCTCGAGAAGCGGAACAGAACGGATAAGTCCAACCGTGTAAGGATGCTTTGGATTTCTGAGCAGATCCTTCTTGGATGCCGACTCCACGCATCTTCCCGCATACATGACAAATATGTCGTCTGAGAACTGGGACACCACGCCAAAGTCGTGGGTGATTATCATGATGGAGATGCCGGTCTGCTTCTGCACCTCACTGAGGGCTTCGATGATCTCCGCCTGAATGGTGATTCCAAGACTTGTTGTAGGCTCGTCCGCTATGAGCAGATCCGGGTACAATATCATTGACATCGCTATGAATATCCTCTGTCTGAAACCCGCTGAGAACTCACACGGGTATTTCTTTATGACCTCCTCGCCGTTGGTTATTCCGACAAGCTTGAGAACTCTCATTATCTCCTGTTTTGCCTTTTCTGAACCCGATGGGGTATGTGCGTTATAGGCCTCGGCAAGCTGTGCTCCAATTGTCATGTAGGGATTGAACGATGTAGTAGGATCCTGGAATATCATGGAGATCTCATTTCCACGGATGCTCTTCATCTCCTTCTCCGGGAGCTTCAGTATATCCTGACCTTTGAACCTGATCTCGCCACCTGCTATGTAACCCGGAGATTCCACGATCCTCAGTATCGATCTCGCCGTCACGCTCTTGCCGGAACCACTCTCTCCTATTATTCCAAGCACCTTGCCCTTCCGCAGGGAGAAGTTGACTCCCTCAACTGCTTTCACGACTTTGTGCGGACCGGTCTTGAAATAGGTCTTTAAATCCTTTACCTCAAGGATCACATCTGTATCTTTTTCTGTATTATTATCCATACTGTTATCCTCCTATTTGCGAAGCTTTGGATCGAAATGAACCTGAAGATTGTCACCGATAAAATTCAGTCCGAGAACCATGATGATAAGAACGATGCCGGGGATCATGATATACCATGCATCAGATGCAATATAGCCACGGGCATCAGACATTATGTTTCCAAGGGATATCTTTGGCGGATTTATACCGAGTGACATGTAGCTGAGCAAGCTCTCGTTGATGATCATTCCGGCGATATCAAGCGGTATGAGAGGAAGCATGGCAGGGATCAGATTCTTGCCGATATACTTCGTGGATATCCTCCATGAGCTCGCCCCCATGAGCTTTGCCGCTGCGATATAATCTGTGCTCTTCTGGGGTATTACATTTGACCGCACCGTTCTCGCATAGGCCGGCCACAGTGCCAGACTCAGCACTATGGTTACCGACACCTCATTCGGTGCGAACAGTGTGAGTGCGATCATGGCAAGTACGATAAATGGGAATCCCATCTGTACATCGGTGATTCTCATCAGCACTGAATCCAGAGGTCCCGGACTTGTGAGACCGGATATGATTCCGACTATCAGTCCTATGAGGGCGGCCAGCAGAACGCTGCAGAAACCAATTATGACTGAGGTACGGATCCCATACAAAAGTCTCGAGAACAGATCACGTCCTATGGCATCAGTTCCCAGCCAGTGTGCCGGATCCTGAAATGGTTTCAATAATCTGATGGATGGATTTGCCTTGCCCGGGTCCGACGGCGCGATGAGCGGCGCAAAGATTCCGGCAAGGAGATAGATTCCTACAATAATGATTCCAAGTGTAAATAATTTGTTTTTACCAATCCACTGAAGGACTGATCTAAATTTACTTTTTTTCTTCATAATTACAGTCCTCCCTGTGCTTTTCTCATTCGTGGATCAAGACGGATACTTCCAAGATCAATGGCAATATTCAAAACAATAAAGAATACGGAAAACAGAATGATAATTCCCTGGACCAGGTTGTAGTCTCTTCGAAGGATCGCATTTAACACCGTGTATCCGATTCCCGGGAAGTTAAATACATACTCGACAACAACGATACTTCCTACCAGAAAGCCAAGCTGTGTTCCTAGGGATATCAGTACAGGGATAAGTGAATTCCTGAGTGCGTATTTGAAATATATCGCCACTGTCGATATTCCTCTCGCATATGCAACCTTGACAAATTCCTGATTGTAACTGTCGATCAGTGAGGAACGCACCACCTTGGTGAGCACCGCCGTGAGCGGAAGTGCCAGTGCAACTGTCGGGAGCACGCAGGATGCAGGTCCCGAATAATCCATTGACGGCAGCAGTCCAAGTCTGACTGAGAAAATAATGATCAACACGGAGGATACCCAGTAGTTAGGCATTGACTGGAACAGTACCGCAATACTCGAGATGAGACGATCCTCCCATTTATTTCCATTTAGTCCTGCGATGGTTCCCAGGATCAGGGATAATATGATCGATATGACCACTGAAGATATCAGCAGTATCAATGATAAAGGTGTGGCCTGCTCCATAACATTCAGGACTGTATCGCTCTTGAAATATGACTCTCCAAGATCTCCGTGGAACAGATTCACCATGTACATTTTAAACTGCTCCGGGATGGACTTTTCCAGTCCCATACTGTCTCTGATCGCCTGCTGCTGTTCTACTGTTGCTGTCGGAGCCATGACCTTCGCCGGATCTCCCGGTATCATTCGAAGTATTACAAAGCTGATAAATATAACGCAAAAGGTAACAAAAATGCCCTGTGCAAGTCTTTTTAAAACGGTTCCCAGCACTTTGATTTCCTCCCTTCTTAAAAAGGGCCACATGCTGTATCCTTACACATGCAGCCCCTTTTTGTGAATCTAATGTATTGCTATACTCTTACTCTTTTGTGACATTTGTGAAGATATAATCTGCACCACTTGTGTACTCAAGGCCCTTGACATTTGATCTCACTCCGAAGATAGTCATGGACTTGATGATAGGGATATCAGGCATCTCCTCTGCCAGGGCCGGAAGGTACTCGTCCTGAAGGATCTGCTTTCTCTTATCTGGGTCTGTCTCAGTTGCGAATCTGTCCATGATGTCCTGAAGCTCTGCCGTAGGCTCATAGTGGCTGATTCGACCTGCTGCATACCATGAATTCAGCTTCAGCTCAGGCTCGATACCTGATGGCTGCCATCCACAGTCGATCATGTAGCAAGGAGTTTCTTCATATAACACATCGCCCCATGATGAAGTATCAAGTGGAACGACCTTACAGTTGATACCGACAGCCTGTAAACAAGCTGCAATGTACTCGTAATATTCCTTTGTCTTAGGGTAAAAACCAACGGATGTGTAAATGTTGAGCTCTGGAAGGCCCTCGCCATTCTCATAGCCGGCTTCCTTCAGGCACTCTGCAGCCTTCTCAGGATCGTACTCGCCGACACCACCTACAGCCTTGTAGCCCCATATAGTTGAGGAGATAAAGCTGTCTGCCTTCTCTGCATATCCGCCAAATATATCATTTACGATTCCGTCATAATCGATCGCGTAGGCTATCGCCTTTCTGACGAGCTTCTCATTCATAGGCGGCATCTTGAACTTTGGAATAAGGTGCTTACACTCTGTGGTGAGGAACTTGTCAACCACGATATTGCTGTCTGACTCAAGCACAGACACCGCATCGGAATCAACACGCTCGATGACATCGGCCTCACCTGACTGCAATGCTGACAGACGTGTTGTGGCATCCGCAACGTACTTGTACTCGATCTTCTTTATCTTAGGAAGAGTTCCCCAGTAATCGTCGAACAGCTCATATGTCGCTGTATCGTTCTCAAAGCTTACCATCTTGTATGGGCCGGTTCCGTTGTATCTCTTATCCAGAGTGTTCTCAGGATCTGCAAGATCGTCAGCGGACATTATCGGAGTTGAACAAAGCATATTGACCAGAGAGCCAAGAGGCTTTCCCGATGCCGGAGTTATGGTAAATGTATAATCGTCGATGACCTTACACTTTAACTCATCTGCCCACCATGAACCGGATACGTTCTGTGAGCTTGAATATGCCTCACATGATGCTGCGGCATCCTCTGCGGTAAAGTCTGAACCGTCGTGGAACTTTACGCCCTCACGAAGCTTGACCGTCAAGACTGTCTGACTGTCGTCATATGACCACTCAGTAGCAAGATTAGGCTGTGGCTCCTGTGTCTTCTCATCCATGACCAGTAGATGTTCCAGAGCTATTGCCTCTGCATGAAGCATCATTGTTGATGTGTGCTTCAGCGGGCTGAGTGAAGCCTGCCAGTTCTCAGCGCCCAGAATAACCAGGGTGTCCTTGTCCGTCTTGGACTCAGAGCTTGTTGTCACTGCCTGTGTGCTCCCATCTGTACTTCCTCCAGAGCTTCCACATGCAGTCACCGTAAGTGCCAGTACGGCTGCCAAAAGTATTGAGCAAATCTTCTTTTTCATAATTCTTCCTCCTTTTCGTGTGTTATCTATGACTCAAGCTGATGCAGACATTTATCGAGGGTTGATGCTATCCAGTCGATATCGCACTCCTGGAATGCCATAGGCGGACGAAGCTTTAAGACATTTCCATAAGGGCCTGCAACAGAAGTCAGTACATTGTTGTCTCGCAGAAGTTCGATGGCATCCAGTGCCTTCTGCTGATCCGGAGTCTTCTTGCCGTCATTCTTCGCAAGCTCAAATCCAATGAACAGGCCTGCGCCTCTGACGTCTCCCACAGAATCAGGATGTCTGTCCTTTACCTCCTGCAATGCTTTCAGAAGCTTTGCACCGACCACCTTGCAATGATCCTGCAGCTTTTCTTCTTTTATGACATTAAGCACAGCCTGTGCGGCTGCGATAGCCACTGGATTTCCTCCAAATGTATTGAAATATGGAAGTTTGTCGCTGAATGCGGCGAGTACCTCATGCTTGGCGGCAAGTCCTGATATCGGGATTCCGTTACCCATAGGCTTTCCTGTTGTCACCATGTCAGGTATGATCCCATGTCTGGCGAATCCCCAGAACGCATCTCCCGTTCTTGCAAATCCCGGCTGCACCTCATCAGCTATGAATACACCGCCATTCTTATGTACCACATCGATGGCCGCCTTCAGGAAACCGACCGGATTCGGATGTACTCCATCTGATGAGAATATAGAATCTGCAAGGAAGCATGAGAACTTATATCCTGTAGCCGCAAGCTCATCGATCTTCTTCTGCATCTCTCCTAAGTACCATGCGGTGAACTCCTCAGGTGTACCGCCATGTCTGTAATAGTCAGGTGTCTCAATGAGTCTTACATTCGGAAGCAGTGGCTGCTCACTTCCAAGGGCTGGTGAACATCCAGATGTCAGAGCACTTGTTCCGTGGTACGCCTCCCTTGAAACTATGATTCCGGTGCCGCCCGTGTATTCCTGTGCCACTCGGAGTGCCAGGTCATTTGCCTCAGAACCGGTACACATGAACATTATCTTGTCTATCTCGTCCGGCATCATCTTCAGCAGATCCTCACTGTAATCAATGATCCTCTCATGCAGATAACGTGTGTGGGTATTTAAAAGCTTCATCTGCTCTGTAACTGCCTCGACCACAGCAGGATGGCAATGACCGATTCCTGCCACATTGTTGTACATGTCCAGATATTTATTCCCCTCTGCATCCCAGAGGTACTGTCCCTGTCCTCTCACAAGGTTGACCGGCTTTCTATAGAAAAGTCTGTATGCACCACCCATCCATTTCTCACGGCGGTTTATCATATCCCTTGTCGTGTTACTGAGCAGTGAACTGTAGTCATCACTGTAGCTGTTAGTGTCCATAATGCTTGATTTAGTAGCCATATTCCACCTCCAAAAGATTTCCCTGTTAAAACAAAAGGGGCACAGAGATGAAACTTTACAGTTCTATCTCCGTGCCCCTTTGCACTCTAAAATCAGATACGCGCTTCTGTTTTGCTTTGTATCATAGCCACGCCATGTGGGATTGTCAACACATTTTGTGGGTTTTTCTGGTTTTCATTTGTTTTTCATGTTTTTTTGTGTTGTTTTGTGGTTTTATTAGTTTGTGTCCCCCAAATATTTATTTTATTAACCTGGGACAGCGCACAAAAAAACATCACCCCTGTGTCTGAAGTGATGTTTTCCTGTTATATGTAATTATCAGTAATCCTGCCTGTATTATGCCTCGAACTTCTTCACAAGTATACTTGCGTTGTGTCCGCCAAATCCCAGTGAGTTGCTGAGCGCATATGTAATATCCTTGTGTACACCCTCGCCCATGGTGTAGTTGAGATCCATCTCACCCTCTGTCTCGCGGAGACCAACTGTTGGATGGATGTATGAATCCTCTATGGACTTCACACATGTTATGAACTCAACTGCTCCGGCAGCTCCAAACAGATGTCCTATCATGGACTTTGTGGAATTGATGTTCACGTTGTATGCGTCATCGCCCATAGCATACTTGATGGCTCTTGTCTCAAAGAGGTCATTGTGATGGGTACTTGTTCCATGTGCGTTGATGTAGTCAACGTCAGCAGGTGTGATTCCGGCCTCCTCCATGGCAAGCTTCATGGCACGTCCTGCACCACTTCCATCCTCCTTAGGGGATGTGATGTGATATGCATCACAGGTTGAACCATATCCGACTACCTCAGCCAGGATCTGGGCACCTCTCGCCTGAGCATGCTCAAGTGACTCAAGTACAACAACTCCTGCGCCCTCTGCTATTACAAATCCACATCTGTCCTTGTCAAATGGTATGGACGCTCTCATAGGATCCTCTGCACTTGAAAGCGCTGTCATTGAGATAAATCCTGATACATTTGTCTCACAGATAGGTGACTCTGCACCACCTGCAACCATGACATCGGCCTCTCCTGCCTGTATATATCTGTAAGCCTCTCCTATAGAGTTTGTTCCTGTGGCACAGGCTGTAACTATGTCAGTACATTTGCCCTCAAGGCCAAACTGTATTGCAACATTGCCCGCAGCCATGTTGGATATCATCATAGGAACCATCATTACACTGACTCTGTTCGCTTTGCCCTCTACAACCTTCTTGTGCTCCTTCTCTATGGTTGCCACACCGCCAAGTCCGTTTCCTATACATGTTCCGATCCTTGTTCTGTCTTCCTTCTCAAGGTCAAGACCTGCATCCTTGATTGCCTCGCCTGTAGCTGCTATGGCATACTGACAAAATGGCTCCATACGTCTTGCCGCCTTTGGATCCATATACTGCTTTGGATCAAAGTTCTTCACCTCAGCAGCAAGCTTGCACTTGTAATCGCTGACATCAAACTTTGTGATCTCTCCGATACCAACTGTATTCTTCTTTATATTATCCCAGAATTCTTCTACACTGTTTCCTATAGGTGTCACAGCACCCATGCCTGTTACAACTACTCTTTTCATCTCATACCTCGTATTTTTCATTCTATCTGCTGACAGTGCATTTTTGCACCCCAGATAAAAATAATTTTACCACAATGTAATATATATAACAAGGTTAAATAGTTTTGATTACTACATAGTTTGCTATTTGAGCAGTCCGCGGCTCTCCTTCAGGGTGAGTATCCTTCGGACGCTCTCGTCTATCCTGTCCTCTGACAGCTCGCCGTCCGCCACTGCCTGTTCTATGGAATTCACCGCCGACGCCATATCCTTCGGCTGCAGTATCATATCCATTCCGGCTTTTACCGACATCACTACCGCATCATCCACACTGTAATTGTCCGCTATGGATTCCATCTCAAATGAATCGGTTATGGCAACTCCTTCAAACTTCAGTTCTTCCCTAAGAATACCGGTCGCTATCTTGTATGAGAGAGTGGCTGGAACCTCGTCTATATCCGGGACGATCAGATGTCCGACCATGACAAATTCTGCCCCCGCCTCTATACCCGACCTGAACGGCTGCATCTCATCCGCCATAATCTCTTCCTTTGTTCTATGCACATAGGCACTGCTATAATGTGAGTCCTCCGCCGTGTCTCCATGCCCCGGGAAATGCTTCAGGGTGCACATGACTCCTCCGTCGTTGAAGCCCTTCACCGCATTTCCAACGAGCTCTGCCGCCTGGGCGTAGTCATCACTGTATGCGCGCTCGCCGATAACCGTATTGTCTGGGTTCGACCATACGTCCGCCACCGGCGCAAAGTCGAGATTGAAGCCAAGCGCCGACATATCATTTGCTATGGTGTATGCGTTCTCATATGCCGTTTCGTCTCCGTCGTCCTTGTAATAGTACATGGAGCCTATATATGTGGTTCCGACAGTATCCATCAGGCGGTTTACTACGCCGCCCTCCTCGTCGGTCGCCACAAATAATCCTATACTGCTGTACTTCTGGGAGTTGTCGATCATCTCCTTCACCTGATCCTGACTCTCAAGGTTCTTCGCAAAGTACACGATACCGCCAACAGGATAATTCTCCAGAGCCTGTCTGGTCGCATCCCCTGCCACAGTCACGCCGTCCTCTCCCGTGAGCTCCTCCGGAGTCACAAACATCATCTGACAGACCTTTTCATGAAGCGTCATCCCAGCAAGTGTCTCATCCACCAGACTCGGCTTCTCCTCCTCGGTCACCTCCGTCGTTTCCTGGCTATCCGCGGTCTGCTCTTCTGTCGTAGTTCCGCTCTCCGTGACATCAGCAGCTACGCCTGTATTTCCATTGTCATTTTCTACGTGGCCTCCGGCTTTCCCCGCGCTGCCTCTCAGCATGAAGATTCCCCATATTCCGGCTGCCAGACACACCATTACGATCAATACCACAAGTGCTTTTTTCATTGGTTTTCTCCGTGATTCAATTACAACTGGAACACAACCACCAGAAGCATCTTGAACTGCTCCTTGCCGTATACGGCATGTGGATGCTTTGCAGGCATTACTATTGACTCGCCCTCGTGGAGTTCATACTTGACACCGTCTATTGTCACCTCGCCCACACCGTCAAGGCACGTCACAAATGCATCTCCGTCAGACTCGTGTGTGCTGATCTCCTCATCCTTGTCAAATGCAAATAAGGTTATACTCATGCATACATTCTGGGCAAGTGTCTTACTTACGACCTGTCCCTCCTGATATGCCACCTGATCCTTGAGCTTAAGTACCTCTGACTGTGCGATATTCTTCATGATTCCCATGTTCGTTACCTCCTGATATATTCTGATATATTGTTCGCTTATAGTATTATTCCACTTTTTAGTATTCTAGTATGTTGAAAAATCAACGTACTAGAATTGTTGTAATTATTTATTATGACATTTGTACGAATCAAAACAACCTGGCATGCACACATTACTATCAGAGTACATCTGATCAATAACAAATGCCCAAAATATGACCAAAAAAGCCATTTTTCTATTATAAGTATAGTTTTATATTTTGTAAACCCAATACCATTCAGCTATTATTAATTAGTAAGGGTCACTACGTTTTTTTGGATTTAAAGGAGCTCTGATTATTATGATAGGTGAACAATTAAGAACACTGCGCACCGCGAACAAGATGACACAGAAAGAGCTTGCAGGGGAGTTATCAGTGGCATTCCAGACTATAAGCAATTGGGAGAACAATTCCATCGACCCGTCTGTGAGCATGATTCTCCGCATCGCTGAATATTTCAACTGCTCCACTGATTATCTTCTCAAAGGGGATGATTCAAGTGCCAAGTATATTGATACAACCCAGTTGACAGAACATCAGCACGCACAACTTCTTGGGCTTGCAAAGGAATTCTCCAAACTGAACAAGAAATAAAACATAACTTTATAATGTTCATATTACAGATACAGGGTATCACAACATTGTTGCGATACCCTGTTTTCTATTTGTATTATTCCAGATCGTGATCTGTATATCCTACAGGCTCATGCCACCGTCAACCTTGATGACCTGACCTGTTATGTATGATGCCTTATCTGAAGCAAGGAATGCTGCTGTCTCAGCGATGTCTGATACTTCACCAAGTCTCTTGACTGTGATATGGTCAAGCATAGCCTCCTTTGCCTTGTCTGAGAGTGCATCTGTCATGTCTGTCTTGATGAATCCAGGAGCGATGGCGTTCGCTGTGATTCCACGGCTTCCGAGCTCCTTGGCTATAGACTTGGTGATACCTATAACTCCAGCCTTGGATGCTGCGTAGTTCACCTGTCCTGCATTTCCCTCTATACCTACTACGGATGACATGTTGATGATACGTCCGTACTTCTGCTTCATCATGGTTCTGTACACATGCTTGATACAATTGAATGTACCCTTGAGGTTGATATTGATAACATCGTCGAAATCAGCCTCCTTCATTCCAAGTACAAGATTGTCTCTTGTGATTCCCGCATTGTTCACGAGAATATCTATTCTTCCATATGTAGCAACTGCGAACTTCATGAGTGCCTCAGCCTCAGCGAAATCTGCAACATTTGCCTTGAATGCAACTGCCTCTCCGCCTGCTGCCTTGACCTCCTCAACCAGGCTGTTTGCGCGCTCCTCTGAGCCGTTGAAGTTTACTACTACCTTTGCGCCGTATCCGGCAAATGTCTTTGCTATCTCACGTCCGATACCTCTTCCGGCACCTGTTACCACTGCTACCTTGTCCTTAAGCATTCAGTTCCTCCAATTTCGCTAAATCGTCTACAGTTGCAATATTTATACTCTTTACCTCTCTGTTGATCTTCTTCATGAAGCCTGTGAGAGTCTTGCCCGGGCCAACCTCGATAAATGTATCAACGCCGTCAGCTATCATGTTCTCTATTGTCTGCTGCCATCTTACTGATGAGTACACCTGTCTCTTCAGAAGCTCTTTTACCTTGGCTGCGTCTGTGATCTCCTCTGCGTCTGCATTGCAGTAGTAAGGAGCAAATCCCTCTGCAACATCCACGCCCTGAAGGAAGTCGTAAAGTTTCTCACCTGCAGGCACAAGCATCTGTGAGTGGAATGGACCACTTACGTTAAGTGGGATAACTCTCTTGGCTCCAGCCTCTGCAAGTGCTGCTGATGCTGCCTTAACAGCCTCTGCCTCACCTGATATAACGATCTGTCCAGGACAGTTGTAGTTTGCTATCTGTACCTTGCCAGGTGTGTTCTCACATATCTCGGCAATCTTGTCAGCGTCCATTGCTATGACTGCTGCCATTCCGCCCATTCCGAGAGGTACTTCGTTCTGCATAAGGATACCTCTTCTTCTAACTGTCTTGATGCCGTCAGCGAGAGTCATGGCTCCTGCTGCAACAAGTGCGCTGTACTCACCGAGTGAGAGTCCTGCAAATACATCAGCCTTGAGACCTGCGTTCTTCAGGTGCTCATATATGGCAACCTCTGCAGCAACCATGGCCGGCTGTGTGTACTCTGTCTTGTTGATGTCATCGTTCTCCTCGAAACAGATCTTCTTAAGCTCTATATCCAGAACGTCATCTGCCTCGTCAAATACCTTCTTGCTGTCCTCAAAACTGTCATAAAAATCCTTTGCCATGCCCACATACTGTGCGCCCTGACCTGGGAATATAACTGCTGTCTTACCCATTTCTTTTTTACCGCCTTTATTATATTTTGTAATTGATTTACATTCGCATATCATTGATGTCTGTCTGTACTGGATTTTATCAACCATCTCCTATGCTACATCCAGAAGCCAAGTCAGCCATCCCTTATTATAGAACAGGGCTCCGCAAATCGCAAGGTCAAGAATTAATACTGCGTTAATACTTCAGCTTGCTCCGCACTTCGTGCTCCCGCAATCTGCCGCGCTTCATTCACACTCCGGCCTGTCAGCCTCCATGTTTCATATACCGCTTAACCGCCAAATGATGCCGGATTTTTTCGAGCGAGCTCGAAAATCCGGCATCGCTTGGCGGTGTATTAACGCACAAAAAAAGCACATGCCATCAAGCCCCACGGCTCAAAGCATCTGCTGTAAATCAACTCTCATATAATATATATAACCTTGGATGGTCAGTCAGGACTCATGTCCTGGCTGGCTACCAAAGTTATGTCATGTCCGATACATGACAACTTTGAATAACAAATGTATTCAAAACAGTCCAATCTGTTCAGTTAGCAATATTACTCCTCAACACCCTTGCTCTTAAGGTAGTTAAGTACGTCCTCAAATGTAGCTACGTCATCGAGCTCCTCAGCAGGGATCTCAACATCGAACTCATCCTCAAGCTTCATAACGATCTCGTAAAGATCAAGTGAATCAACACCAAGATCATCCTTGAAGTTTGTGTCAAGCTTCATCTCGTCCTGTGAAACTCCTAACTGCTCCTCGAATATTGCCTTAACCTTATCAAACATGTTCTAATCCTCCTAAACTATAGTAAATGTTACCATTATCCTCACGGACGCTTATACTATAACCTAAGGCTACAGTAAAGTCAACACGAAGATTTTCATTGTTTTTTCGCTTATTTTTCAGCGTCAGACTTGATCGCACCTGTCTCATATATGAACTTAACTGTGCTCTTTGTACCATCGATCGTACCTGTGAAACTTGTGTAAGTTGTATCGTCTGAGAAGAGTGCCTCTATATAATCAATGTCTGCCTGATAGTTGCCTGCAAACAGCTTTGTGATCTTCTTGATACCCTCTTCGTTGAACTGCTTCATTCCATCGCTGAGAGTCTTTGAACCTGTTACAAGCTCCTTTGCTCCGTCATCCAGAGTCTTGCTTCCGCTGTCAAGCTGTGATGCTCCATCACTGAGGGTCTTTGCTCCTGCTGCGATCTGGCCTGCACTTGAATCAAGAGTTCCTGCCGCTGTCTTTAACTGGCTGCTTCCATTTGCCAGTGTTAAGCTTCCCTGATACAGTGTGTTCATATTTGTTGATATTGTAGCTGCTCCATCGCTGAGAGTCTTTGTACCCTTCTTGAGCGCTGCCGCACCTCTTGAGAGATCTCCGGTTCCCTTTGCGATTGCCTTGACACCTGCATATGCGGAATCGATTCCTGTTGAAATGCTTGAAGCACCGTCACTGATGGTCTTGAGTCCTGTTGACAGCTCGCCCATCTTGGTATCCAGTGTCTCAGCACCCTGCTGTAATGCTGTTATCTGTGCTGTTGTCTCCTCTGAAGTCAAAGTAGCTGTGAGGGTCGTTCCTATCTGATCGATCGCATTGAGAGCACCCTTTGCCTTTGCAAGGCCTGTGTACTGTGCAAAATATGCATCGTATGTTCCATCGCCCTTTGCCGCATCCAGAGTAGTCTTACCTAGTGCAAGTGCTCCTTCAAGCTGTGACATAGCCGCATCTATTCCGGCCTCGCTTGTTATGGAACCGCCGAGCTGGCTGTATACATTTGACTGAGCCTGGCTTACGATCTGTGATGGCATTCCTGTCAGCATGGTGATCAATGTGTTCACACCATTATTGAGCTCTGTAGCGCCCTTTGCAAGTGCCTGTGAACCTGCATATGCATTGCTTGCTCCTGATGCCAGTGAGCTTGCGCCCTTGGAAAGTCCAGGATTGCTGTCTGTTCCCTCAAAGCCTGCCTGAAGTTCCTTTGCACCACTGTTCAGCTTGTCAGCTCCGCTCTTGAGTGTGCCAACGCTTGTATCGACTGTCTTTGCTCCTGTTGCCAGTGTCTTTGCACCATCGTTGAGAGCTGATGAACCATCCTTTATAGACTTGATTCCATCGTCCAGAGTTCCCATGGCTGTTGATATCTGTGAAGTACCTGCTGCAAGCTGGCTTGTGTAAGTCTCAAGTGAAGCTGCACCGTCTGCCAGTGTGTCAGCGCCCTTCTTCAGTGAGTAAGTACCATCCTTCAGAGTCTCCAAACCATTTGTGATCTTTCCTGAACCCTCCTCGAGCTGATCTGCAGAATCACCGAGCTGATCTACGCTGTCTGTGAGTGAGCTCACATCTGCCTTGTCCTCAACCTCGTCTATGGCATCCTCTGCGCTTGATCCAAGAAGGTCACTTGCTGCAACCGTCATGGTCATTGAGAGCTCGAAGTCTGTGACATCCGCTGTAACCTCAACATAATCAGGTACATCTATGTTATCAAGTGCTGTCTCTATCTTGCTGTCATTTATACCATCCTGTAAGCACTGCTTGAATCCAGGAACTGCATATCCGACTACGATCTGGTTGCTTCCCTCTGAGATGACCTTACCATTCTCAACCTGAACGTTTGAGAACTTATCTACAGGAAGGATCATTCCTGAGAGCATTACAAATGGTGAGATGACCTCTGTATTCTTGCTGTCCACTGTGACTGTCTTCTTGGTGTTGTTGGTATAATCAAATCTGATGGTGACCTTACCGCTCTTGCCTGCAAGCTCTGAAGGCTCTATCTCCTCGCCGTCCAGCTTGTATGTTACCTTTACGTCAACAGGGAGCTCCTCATTTGACTTGCCCTGATAGTAGATATCTGATCCATTTGCAGCCCATGTTATAGTGCCATCGCCGTTGTCCTTGTATTCCTCATAGCCCTTCACGTTCTGGATGTCTGTGAGGTTTGTCTTGTCGTTGAGTCCCTCTGCACCGTCTGAGTTCTTCAGCCATGTGCTGACTGTAACGTCATTTGCATTTCCATTTGCATCGGCAAGGACATATACTGTCTCTTCCTTGTCTGCGTCAGATGCGCCATCCTTGGATATCTCAGATGTAAGTGCATCCTGAAGTGTGTCTGACTCGCTCTCGGTTGTAGCCTCGGCCTTGTCTGAGGATGAGCTGTCATTTGTATCTCCGCATCCTGTTGCCAGTGATGCCATCATAACTGCTGATAATGCAACACATATATATTTCTTCCATTTGATCATATTATTACCTCTTTTCATAGATTACAAAAGTTCCGTAGTTACATCTGTTTATAACTGCTATGCCTGAGTGGCTGCAGTGTCCTCATCGCTAACCTTCGCTGATGGTCCATCCATCAGGTTCTTCCTGTATCTGAACATGATGACCTTATCGAAGAGCATCAGTGCTGATGGAAGCATCAGGATAACTGCACACATACTTATGAGTGCTCCACGAGCCATAAGTGTACACAGCGCGCTGATCATATCTATATCTGAGTAAAGACCTACGCCAAATGTTGCAGCGAAGAATGAAAGTGCGCTGACAACTATGGACTGTACTGACTCCTGGCATGCTGTTGCCACGGCGTCAAACTTTCTGTATCCGTTCAGTCTGTTTCTCTTGTACTTCGTTGTCATCAGTATGGCGTAATCAACCGTCGCGCCGAGCTGGATAGTACCGATAACTATTGAAGCTATGAACGGTATCTCTGTTCCGGTGAAGCAAGGGATACCCATGTTGATGAATATCGCAAACTCTATGACTGCCACAAGTACGATTGGCAGTGATATTGAACCGAATACACAGAGGATGATGATGAATATCGCTCCGATGGATACTGTACTTACAGATGCGAAATCCTTATCTGTTATAGTGATAAGATCCTTTGTACAAGGAGCCTCACCAACCAGCATGTTCTTCTCGTTGTATGAATCGATGGTATTATTGATCTCTGTACACTGATTGTTAACCTCATCTGAAGCAACCTCATACTCTGATCCGACGAGTATCAACTGCCAGTCATCGCTCTTGAGCGCCTCTGTGACATCTGAAGGTATGAAGTCGGTTGGAATACCTGCTCCAATGATGCTGTCAAGTCCGAGACAGAACTTAACTCCATCGATGTTCTCGATATCTGACATCATGTTTCTTGTGTCCTTGTCACTCTGATCATTTGTGACAAGTATCATATGTGTTGAATTCATGTTGAATACCTCAGCCAGCTCTGTGTTGGCCTGAACACTCTCCAGACTGTCTGGAAGTGATGAATCCAGCTTGTAATAAACCTTTGTATGATTGTATCCGTATATTGCAGGGATCAGGATGATCACGAACAATACAAGGAATACTTTGTAGTGCTTAGCTATGAATTTTCCTACTCCCTTGAACTCTGGAAGTATTGCTCTGTGTGTTGTCTTCTCTATCGCCTTGTCAAATACAAGGATGAGTGATGGAAGTATCGTTACACATGCGATAACTCCGAGTACGACACCCTTTGCCATGACGATACCAAGGTCAAGTCCGAGGGTAAAGCTCATGAAGCACAGTGCAACGAATCCGGCAACTGTTGTTATGGAACTTCCCACAACTGATGATATTGTCTCTGCGATGGCGTGTGCCATAGCCTCTTTCTTATCCGTGTATTCCTTCTGCTGTGCCTTGTAGCTGTGCCACAGGAATATGGAGTAATCCATTGTAACTCCGAGCTGAAGTACCGCAGCCAGCGCCTTTGTTATGTATGATACCTGACCCATGAGGATATTTGATCCAAGGTTGTACACGATCGCCATTCCTATACTTGCAAGGAAGAGTACCGGGATCATGATAGAGTCCATTGTGATCGCCAGGATGATACTACTCAGGATAACCGCTATAAGTACGTATATCGGGGTTTCCTTCTCTGACAGCTTCTTGGTATCGACGACAACCGCTGACATACCGGACAGGAAGCACTGCTTGTTTGATATGCTTCTTATCTCCTCGATGGCATCCATTGTGCCGTCCGCCGATGTGGTATCATCAAATATGATGGCCATCATGGTGGCATTCTTTTCGTCATTATTAAATGCATCATAAAGGCTTTCAGGAAGCATATCCTTTGGTACTGACAGGTCTGCAAAGCTGTCATACCATATAACCTTTGATACATGGTCTACTTTTTCAATCTTTGATTTCAGTGCGGATACATCTTTGTCTTCCATCCCCTCTACCACATACAGCGAGAAGGCTCCTGTACCGAACTGGTCAACCAGTATATCCTGACCTTCCATGGTCTCGATATCCTTCGGAAGATATGACAGAATATCGTAGTTTACCCTGGTCTTGATATAACCGTATGCCGCTGGTATGAGAAGAACTAAGCTGAGAATCAGTATTACGACCCTCGCACTTACTATCTTTTCTCCTAGTTTTAACATAGCCATAACATCTCCTTTTTCTATTCTGTGGTGGATTATACAACCTGATATTTCTTAAATAAACTACCCAAAATACGAAAACGTTTACATTTTGTTACAAATATGCTAATCTGTAACAAACGTTTGAACACATATTCAAAATTGATTATAAACAAATTATAAACTGAGGGAGGTTTGGGAAAGTGCCTAATCCAAGCGAGGAAAAGACTGAAGATAAAATTATCAAAAGCTTCAAAAAGCTTGTAAACGAATATTCCTTTGATAAGATCACTGTCACGATGATCGCTGAAGACGTTGGAATATCAAGACCGATATTCTACAGACATTTTAAAGACAAATATGAGCTGATGGATTACATGCTCTACAATGAGGTGACCAAGGAACTGGAGATACTGCTTGAGCACAACATGATCCTTGAGGCCATAAAATATCTCTTCACACACATTATTAATGAAGCGAAGCTTTACAGAAAGCTTTTTGAGACAACCGGGCAGAACAGCTTTGAGCAGGTCATGATCGAACAGTTCACCAGTTTCTTCAAGGAACACCTGAAGATATTTGACACGGATCAGATTCCTGACAATCCTATGCTGTCTCCTCTTATTATATGTAAGTATCTGGTAATGGGTCTCACCGTTGCCATCAAGGGATACCTGAACAGCCCGGAGATCACGAGTATCAACGTGGATCAGGCTGTGGAGGCTTATTACTTCCTGGTGTCACACTCCATATTCGAGCTCACCAAGGAGGACTTCAGACCAAAGCTGTTCCAGGCGGTGGATCGAAATTACATTACGCTGCCTTCCAAGAATTAACTGCCGGACGCCCATGGGTGCTGAGACGGACGCCCATAGGTGCTGACGAGGGATTGTGCCCATCCGGGAAAGCGCAAAAAGCCTACACGGTGGTGTAGGCTTTTTATTATGCTTTCCCGGAGGTAATCTACTTTTTCGTTAACACCTATGGGCTGGTTTTTTATAGCATTAAATTACACTATATGTCATTTAATATTTTCATAATTATACAATTCCTCCTTATTCCTTCTTTTCCGTTTACTTCTATGTTTTCGCTGCATGATGCATTCTGATTTTACTTCCGGCAGTTATTGGAAGCATGTGGAATTACAAAACTTGAAAATACAGGTTGCCAGTTACATATACATACGTCCTTATACCTCTTATCATTTAGCCTCTGACTGTAATCTGGCTTGATATATCTCGTTATTTCGGATGATCTCGTCAGCGGTGCACGGCATGTAGTTGTTGATCATGCAGCCTACATTGTAAGCACGTCCCTGGCCGGTCATGAAGCTGTACACTTCAGGACTGCTCTTGTGGATATGTCCATAGAAATGGTATGCCCCGCTTTTCTTCTTATTCCACTCAGCTATCGGAAAGTGACACATAACTATCAGCTTACCTCTGTCGCTCACATAGTCCATCTTCTGTATATCGTCGAAGTAGGACTGCAGCTTCTCACTTCCCATTATTACCTGATCGTGATTGCCAAGGATGAGGCGCTTGTGTCCTTTAAGTCTTGCAAGGATCGGCTCCGGATCTTTCAATTTAAAGCAGAAATCCCCGAGAATATACACTGTATCATTCTTTCCTACCCTGCTGTTCCAGTTATGTATCATTCCATCAGCCATATCATCCACATCTGTAAATGGTCTCTCATCAAATTTTATAGCATTTGCATGTCCAAAATGAAGATCTGACGTATAAAATATCATACAATATCACCTCTCATTCCTACTCAGCGTACCATGTAAATATATGCAGCAGCCTGGATAATTTTCTATGTCTGGCTGCTGCCATGATATAACATAACCCGTCAAACATTCACCGTGTTATCTCTTATGATCACCTATATCAGGCTATCGCCTTCCGCCTGCTTCATGTCATTATAAAACCATCTTCTAAGCGTGCATATATCCCTCGGAACATTTGCGGGATCCTCTGTATCGTGAAGCTTTCTCACCCACGCATAGTACTCATTTGCAAGAGGGGTGGTGAGTGCCGATGTCTTCTTGATATATCCGTTTCTGATAGCCTCATGGGATATTGTCCTCATAAACTTCCAGAAATTGTAGTATGCAAGCTTGAGCTTTGTCATATATCCGGCGCTGTCCTCGATGACAAACCCCTCTATGACTCTGCCGTTATACTCGTAATCATCCTCAAGGATATCATAATACCAGTCATAGAACTCCTGCCAGGTTGCAAGCTCGCAAGCCTTCTTCTTTGGTGTCAGGCCGAACCGGTGGGCTGTATCACACATCGCATCATAATCGTACTTTGCATAGTTTATCTGGTTGTAAACTATATCAAGCAGATACAAATTGCTCTCCGGGTATTCTATGATGTGAGGATCATGCTTCATATCAACACACTCAAATACAAATGTCACATTGTTGTCCTTCGCAAACCGCTTCATATTCTCTATATTCTCCGGTGTCACCTTCTCATATATCATATCCTTCAGCCAGCCGGCGAATGGTCCCTCTATGGTGGATTTGCTCGCTATCAACAGATCGTCGTTGTACTCATCGTAGCTCACGAGTCCCAGGAAACCGTTCTCCTTGACATAGGCGGTCACCAGAAACTGCAGCTTATTCTGCAGCATATCAAACTTTGTCTCAGGGCGCTCATTGATATTAAAGAACTTGTCATACGCCCTCGCTGCGACTCTTCCCTTGAATGTGTCAATGTACAAGCCCCTTGCTTTTGTGGTCTGCTCATCCCACACCCTGTCATTGAATGCCTTGCTCGTGAAGTTGAATGACGAAATATTGCCAAATGTCTTCTCCTGTATGTACCTGTTCCCCCGCAAGGAGATGATCACATCTGCAACAGAGCTTGTGGTAACGGTCTGTTCCTCCTGTATCTCAGGTGCCTTGAACACATCATTGTGGATCTCCACCTCATGGATTCCATCAGCATCCACCCGAACGCATCTGAGTTCCCCGCCATACTCGACTCTGCCCTCAAGGTTGAACACTCTGTCATTCACCCGCACCGGGAGCAGCTTGGTGTTCCTGTGTCCATGGATCTGATAGTAATTCGCCGGCATCTTCCCGTAGAATGTCTCTGCGATCTTCTCGAAATCATTGTAAGCTCCGACTCCATGTATCATCTGATCAGTTGCCACAAATGTGAGATTGTCGGGAATCACACTGAGTCCCGCATGGGTCACCAGATATACATTATCACCGTAGCTATAGTAAGCACACTGTCCAAACCTTCTGTAAAGCTTCCGCACCTCCTTCTTGTCGATTCCGGAAGCATCGAGGATTGGTCTTGTCACAAGCTCAAACTCCTTTGACCTGCCGGTGCAGTCATTTGCCCACAGCCACAGCCATCTCTCGTGATTGCCCTCAAGCATGAGAACATTCTTCCTGTCCATGATAGATATCAGGAAATTTACAACCTCCGCATTCTCCACGCCTCTGTCGATATAATCACCTGTAAATATATAGAACTCATCATCCTTTATACCGCCATTGTCATCCAGATACTTCATCAGCGCTGTATAGCATCCGTGAACGTCCCCGATGTGATGGATCCTCTTATACTGGGAGAAATCCCTCTTCTTCATCCAGATGCTGTCAAGCTCGTCCGGCTTTATGACCGTGATTCCCGAAGGGATCTTTTGTGTGGCAAAGCGGGAGTACATCTTGTCAATAACGTCATCTGATACCCTCTTGAACTCCTCCCTCCCGGCA
The DNA here is from genome assembly GCF_025567285.1 of Coprococcus aceti. Lineage (NCBI taxonomy): Bacteria > Bacillati > Bacillota > Clostridia > Lachnospirales > Lachnospiraceae > Coprococcus > Coprococcus aceti. Next base: position 42,770 of record NZ_JAOQJT010000008.1, on the reverse strand, counting down.
TTTCTTCTCTTCACCTCTTCTATAGGTATATCTGTAAAATCTACACAATACATTCTGTATCTGTACGTCTCACACATATTCTTATATCTGTTCATCTCCGAAGTCTTGGAATTCGTGGCATCTATCACCGTAAATTCGCCCTTCTGCATGCGGATCTCAAGAAGGCTGAACAATGTCTTCCACACCGTACCATCATTGTTCTGACTGATTCCTCTCGTACCATCCACCTGCAGCACCGGACTCTGACAAAGCAGTCTGATGTCGTCCGCTGAAAGTGTGTATGGTTTTAATCCATTCTGCTCGATCCATGTAGATTTGCCACAACCGGCAGATCCCCTAAGCAAAAGCAATACTCTCATATTCTATCTGCCTCCTTCTTTACAATACTATTTTGTCCAATATACCCTATCTCCCTATATTTTTCACCCAACCTGTAGTTTAATCTATCTGTTTTCTAAATTGTGTTTCTTGGATGGTGTTTCTTGGATCGTTACAAAGTCATGGACAAACATAGAATTCGGCTCGCCGCAGATTTAGACGATAACACGGGCAAGCAATTCCATTTTCAATCCATTTTCTGTGCAAGCATTACTCTTGCAAATAAAAAAGCTCCCCGGCAAATGATTCTTTCAATAACATCATTCGTCCAAAGGAACTTTTTTATATTTTTATGTCATATATCTTTGTCTTGTATATCTTTGTCTTCCGGCCATCAGGCACGAACAAGCACCATCGCACTCATCTTTTGAGCCTTGATCGTGAGTACGTTGTGCTCCACCATGAAATCCTGTGGCTCCAGCGTGTACCCCTCTTCATTTGTCAGCATGACTCTTCTGAGGATCGAGTGGTTGTACACTCCGATCTGACGGATATGAAGCTTCAAATCCACATCCTCATAGTTGGTGTTCATGATGACTACCACCTGCTTGTTGTCAGTAAATCTTCCATAGCAGAGTATCTTGTGTCCGCCGTGGAGATATAATACAGAGCCAGACTTAAGTGCCTCGTAGGACTTGTGTATTCTTATCATATCCTTGTGGAACTGTATAAGCTCCTTGTCCTCGTGGCCCCACGGATAAGTCCTTCTATTATCAGGATCTGTCCATCCGCACACACCAGCCTCATCTCCATAGTATATGGTAGGAGCTCCCGGCCACGTCATCTGGAATACGACAGCCTGTCTGAATATACCCTTGTCCACGCCCTGATCGGCGGCATCCGCTCCCATGGTGTGAAGTCGTCCGACCTTTCTGTTGGTTCTCGTGAGGAATCTGGAATGGTCGTGGTTGGACAGCTCATTCATGGACACGTCTATCGATGGTCTCAGGAATCTGGACATATGGTAGTTCATCGCACCCTTGAACGCATCGTAATTACCCAGAAGGTCTCCGCGGAACTCATCGCTGTGCTTCTCAACACCGCAGAGAAACCATGTGATAGGCTCCATGAACGCATCGTAGTTCATGACTGTATCCCACTGGTCGCCCTTCAGCCAGCTCTTCGGATCACCATAGTGCTCCGCCAGAATGATGGCATTTGGGTTGGCCTCCTTTACATTTCTCCTGAACTCACGCCAGAACTGGTGGTTGTACTCAGGTGAATGGCCCAGATCCGCCGCCACGTCAAGTCTCCATCCATCCGCATTGTATGGAGGTGACACCCATTTTCTCGCTATCTTCATGATGTACTCAACCAGCTTCGGCGAGTCCTCATAGTTGAGCTTTGGAAGAGTGTCATGTCCCCACCAGCCATCATATGTTGTATTGTACGGCCATGCATTGTCATTGTAAAACTTGAAGAAAGTGTTGTAAGGGCTGTCCTTCGATACAAACGCACCCTTCTCGTAGCCCTCCTGATTCTCGTATATACACTCCCTGTCCATCCATTTGTTGAATGAACCACAGTGGTTGAACACGCCATCCAGGATGACCTTCATGCCACGCTTGTGTATCTCCTCAACCAGCTCGGCAAAGAGCTGATTGCTGGCCTCAAGATTCTTTTTATTTGTAACTCTGTTGATATATCTCGACGACTGCTTGTTCTCAAGGCATCCGCCCGGAAGGCAGTCACCCTCATCGTCAACTATTCTTCCATAGTGGGGATCAACGTAGTCGTAATCCTGTATATCATACTTATGGTTGGATGGTGATACGAATATAGGGTTCAGATATATTACATCCACTCCCAGATCCTGCAGATAATCAAGCTTATCCTTGACACCCTGGAGATCTCCGCCATAGAAACGTCCCACATCCATGGTGCTCGGCCTCTGATTCCAGTCCTTTACCTGAACTGAACCGGTACCTATATATGCGTACTCGTTATCCAGCACATCATTGGAAGTATCCCCGTTGCAGAACCTGTCCACAAATATCTGATAAAATACCGCACCCTTTGCCCACTCCGGCACCTTGAATCCCGGACATATCTCAAAGTCGTACTCTCTGTCGTTCTGCTTCGTAGGTCCCAGCTTGTCATAAAAGCATGTGACCCTTCCCGAATGTATCTCAAAATGATATCTTATGAATGGCAGACCTCCAGGTATCGTTGCGGTATAAAAGTCAAATATTCTGTTGGAGCTTTCCTTTGTCATCTGTATCTTTTCTTCATTATATATAAGGAACACTTCATCCACATTATCGGCTGTAGTCCTGAATCTGACATTCACATCCTGATCCACATCCGGCTCCTGTGGGCTGACATAATATTTGCTTCCGTCCGCAAACAGTCCGCCTTTATTTAGTATGGGCTTTACATTATATACATAATCATGTATCTTCTGCCCATTGGTCTTCTTTTCCACCATACAATAAAATCTCCCTTGCACATACTCTTTTTTATATTAATACTTTTCGGGAGATTAGGCAACAAGATAAAACATATATTAGCTGCAAATATACAGCAGGAATCGCCTCATATCAGACCATCCTGCCCAATTTCTGTTTTCACCAAAAGTAAAAGAGACAGTCACCGAACGACTGTCTCTTTTGGAGAAGGTATTTTGTTACTTTTATGGGGTGTAGCCAAAACTATATAATGTATTGGGGGTTACAAGTATTATTATATACAAATCCCGTCAAAAGTCTGCCCAAACATTTTTTTATTTGGCAAATGTCATTGTGCAATATCACAATACATTTCCTGAATATTACCTGATTTTTACTTTTTATTGTTCACATTAGACAAAACACCGGGCATTTTCTAAAAACCGCGTCTCTTCAGGTCACTCACAAGCTCCACATAAAATTCCCTCACATCAAATGTATCTATATTTTCCCTGTTCAGGTCTATCACGTCTCCGTGGGAGATTCCACGCCTGCCCTGAGGCTTCAGATATATGAAGTTTGAGCCCCATTTGAAAGATTCATATCCGACAAGTCCATCGTTCTCACCATCAAACTGCTTTACGAATGCGTTGGTGGTGTTGAGCGGGAAGCGTCCACCTGAAGGCTTCTTCATACATGAACCCGTGCTCTGTATGTATACGCCCTGTGGATCAGGGAGCTCTCTGTTCAGGTTTTCACACGCTGATGCCGTGAGATCCGTCACCGCAGCTATGAAGTCCGGGTTTGTGTCACCCAGCTTCTTGAGTGCAGAATTGTAGGCATTTGCCACGGTCTGCTGCTGTTTCTCCGGTATCTTGCCCAGAAGATAATCCGCAAATTCGCATCCCCTATGCGGAGTGTTAATCGTTGTGAGTGATGCTACATAAGGAGCCATACCGAGCTTCGATATGGCATATCTGCTGTCAAGGCCTCCCTTGGAATGGGCTATGATATTCACCTTCCCGCATCCTGTTTCCTTCAATATCTGCTGTATCCTGTCAGCTATCTCCCGTCCGGAGTCAGCCACAGATGCGGCGGACTGATGGTTTCCGTAGAATATGGTCGCACCATTCGCCTCAAGTGCCGCAGGGATCCTTCCCCAGTAATTCAGATACCTGAAATCCCTGAAGAACACTCCGTGTACCATGAGTATTGGATATCTGGTGGCGCAGACCCGGTCAGCCTGTCTTGCCTTATCCTTTATAATCTTCTCGTTCTCCAGAACCGTCTCACCTGATGCCAGACTTATCAGCTTGCCAAGGACTATCAGATGTACCACCGGAATCCAACCGCACAGTATACCGATCACTCTCCATTTGATACCGAGCTGCCTGGATGACACATATATCCTTATTATTCCAACCCAGAATGTGACCGCCAGCACAGCCACCGCCGTGAGTATGTACAGAACCCAGTTCTTCCACGTCCATGCCCTGGCATCTATCACATGCACCAACATTAGTATCAGCACAGCCACAGACATGACCGTTGCCGCCAGGAAAGAATACAGATTCTCGCATCCCCTCTGACACCTTCTGATCCCACTCGACTGGATATTTTTCAGTCCGAGAAATGGCATAACGGTAAGCAGTACATATCCGGCTATGAGCACCACAACTATAAGCGGCATGAGTGGTATATTCCACTCCGGACACCTTGCCAGCAGATATACATTTGCCAGCAGGAACGGTATCACCGCATTTATCCCTCTCTTTATTATCTTCATCCCTTGTTCTCCCTTCCGTCATATATCCAACATAAGCCAAATGCCCGCAAGAAAACTGCGGGCATCTGTATTGTCTTTATATATTACTGTTTGTCTGTCTGAGTCTCAGCTTTCTGCTCTGCAACAGCATTATCTGCTGCATTTACATTCTCTGCTGTACTCTGCTCTGCACCGTTGCTCTGAACATCTGCATCTGCATCCTTAGCATCGTCTCTATCGAACAGTGCTTCAAACTCAGCTCCTGTTATTCTCTCCTTCTCAAGAAGAAGCTTTGCAGACTTGTGAAGAACATCCACATTCTGCTCCAGAATCTCATAAGCCTCCCTGTAACACTCGTCAACGATCTGCTTAACCTCCTCATCTATGGCGGCGGCTATCTTTTCGCTGTATGGCTTGGTATGTCCAAGATTTTTCCCGAGGAATACCTCCTCCTGATCATCGCTCTCATAGTTGATAAATCCAAGATTTTCGGACATTCCATACTTCGTAACCATGGATCTTGCATAACCGCTGGCCATCTTGATATCCTGTGAAGCACCCGTGGTAAAATTGCCAAATATGATCTTCTCTGCAATTCTTCCGCCCATGCTAACTTTTATCTCGTTGAGCAAATGCGCTTTAGTAAGATATTCCTGATCACCCTGTGGAAGCGGCATGGTATATCCTCCGGCTCCGGTACCTGTAGGTATGATAGACACAATATGCACCGGGCCAACATATGGAAGGAGATGGAACAGTATCGCATGTCCCGACTCGTGATATGCCGTGATTTTACGATCCTCCTCGGAGATCACATGGCTCCTCTTCTCACCACCGACTCCAACCTTGATATATGATTTGTCGACATCTTCCTTATTGATATATTCCCTGCCGGCCTTCGCAGCAGAGATCGCAGCCTCATTCATCAGGTTCTCAAGATCAGCTCCCGAAAATCCGGCTGTTGTTCTGGAGATCTCGTTGAGATCAACATCTTCTGCCAGAGGCTTGTTCGCAACATGAAGCTTGAGGATTTCCTCTCTGCCCTTGATATCAGGAGGATTGACAGATATCTTTCTGTCAAAACGTCCCGGACGGAGGATAGCTTTATCCAGTATGTCCACACGGTTGGTAGCTGCAAGAACTATGATTCCCTCATTCGCTCCGAATCCATCCATCTCTACAAGGAGCTGGTTCAGAGTCTGCTCACGCTCGTCATGTCCACCGCCAAGTCCTGTACCTCTCTGTCTGGCAACGGCATCGATCTCATCTATAAATACGATACATGGTGCGTTCTTCTTTGCCTGTGCAAAAAGATCTCTCACTCTCGCTGCACCGACACCGACGAACATCTCCACGAAGTCTGATCCTGAAATACTGAAGAACGGAACCCCCGCCTCTCCTGCTATGGCCTTTGCCATGAGTGTCTTACCTGTTCCAGGAGGGCCGACAAGAAGAACTCCCTTCGGTATACGTGCACCGACCTTGATGAATCTGCCCGGGTTCTTGAGGAAGCACACTATCTCTTCGAGATCCTCTTTCTCCTCACTGAGACCGGCAACATCGTCAAATGTTATTTTCTTCTTATTATTTTTCTTATCTTCCTTCTCTTTCTCATCAGGCTCTGTCATTTTCGCCCTGCTCTTGCCAAAGTTCATCATCTGGCCTCCACCGCCCTGTGATGATCTCACGAACAGCAGCATGACAAAGAACATGACGATCATGACAAGGGCATACGGAATTATCACACTCCATATGCTCGTCTTCTCCACATCGTTCAGGCTGCATCTGGCAACGACCTTCTTATCGTCATCCGAGCTTACGGTCGCATTATACTTGTCCACACTTGCCTGATAGTCGTTATAAATCTTCACGACATCATTGACATCTGTGGAATAAAATGCAAGAGTCTTTCCGTTGGTGAACTGCACCTGAACTACCGCCGTAGGAATCTCTGCATTTGGCTGTATCGACAATGCCAATATCTTGCCATCATCCAAATCCTCTGTCAGATCTGTGTAACTGTAAGTGGTGGTCACTTCAATCTTGTCGCTCTGCATCCATCTGTTTATGAGGATGAAAGCAACTATCAGGATCAACAGATAGATTATCATTCCATTCCTGAATTTTCTCTTATCCATATTTTCCATGTATATGCTCCTTAATCAATATATTACTGCTCTATGACACCTATATATGGAAGGTTTCTGTACTTCTGGGCACAGTCAAGGCCGTATCCCACAACAAATCTGTCAGGGATCTCAAAACCTGTCATATACAGCTCAACCGGGATAACTCTTCTGTCCGGCTTGTCAAGCAGGGTCACAACCTCAAGGCTTGCAGGCTTTCTCTCGCCGAGAAGCTTCACAAGGTATGAAAGGGTTCTTCCCGAATCAAGAATGTCCTCCACGATAATTACATCCTTTCCCTCTATAGACTCATCAAGATCCTTGTTCAGCTTGACAATACCTGATGACTTTGTTCCATCGCCATAGCTGCTCACAGACATGAAGTCCATGGTGACCGGACTCTTCATTCTCTTCGCAAGCTCACACATGAAGAACACGCTTCCCTTAAGGATTCCGATCAAATGTATCGTCTTTCCCTCATATGCCTTATCTATGGCTGCTGCCATCTCGCTTATTCTGTTTTCCACCTCACTGCTGCTGAGCATAACACCAATCTGTTCTTTCAACTCTGTTTCCTCCTGTTAAAATTCAACTCAATTATCTTTTGTGTATCTTCTGTCACTTTATAATTCTCGCCAATCCTAAGTCCCACGGCCCACACGACCTCCTGCCCGGATGTCACAAGTGGAATATTACGCCGCTTGTCCACCGGTATCTTACAGTCAGTATACAGACGGTTGAGCTTCTTTCTCGAGCCCGCAGAATTAACGACTATATAATCCCCGTTTTCAAATGTCCGCAACTGCAGACACTGTTTTATTTTACCATAATCAAGAAACTTCGTACACTCTTTTTTTGCAAGATCAAGGGCTTCAGGTCTGTCGTAGATCCTGACCGTAAGCCTTCCCTCACACAGCTCATACTCACCATCACAGGTGATGTCTATGTCCACGCAGCCCGGCAGCCCGCCGTCCTGACAGCTCTGGTCACCGGCGCGGTTCTCACCGCCGGCAAATACCAGTCTGCCGTACTCCAGCCACACCCTCGCACCGGCAGGAAGATTGATCCCCGCCCCGGTGTCAGCCGAGTACAACTTCGTAACCTCCGACACATGGCTCATGCCGATATCCTTCAGGCCTCCGCACACCATTCCGATGAGCTTTCTTATGACAAGCTCCTGCACGAGCCTGTCCTGCTCCTTGAGAGCCGCCATGTCCAGCTCATATCTCCGGTCAGTGCTGTCTCCGGTCCAGCCACAGCCTTCACTTCTGACATCAATTCCCTGTCCCGTCAGGAAATCATCAACCAGTCCGGCAGCAAGCCGCTCGTAATCAGCCGCCATCATGGCCATCTGGCAAATGTGCTCCGTGGCCTGTCCATTTATCTCATTCATAAGAGGAAGTATCCTGTGTCTTATCTTGTTCCTAGTGTAATCATCCTCATTGTTGGTGGCATCCGTACAGTATCTGATCCCCTTCCGGTCAAGATATTCCTCTATGTGGCTCCTGTCGCTCCCAAGAAGCGGTCTCACTATGTGATCCCTCACCGGGGCTATACCCTTTATGCCGCCCATTCCGGTTCCCCTCGCCATGTTGAACAGAACCGTCTCAGCCACATCGTTGCGGTTGTGGGCGACTGCGATCACACAGCCCTCATCCGCATACCTGGCACGCATCCTGTCAAATGCATCATATCTTGCATGGCGTCCGGCCTCCTCCACGGTCTGTCCGGCCTGCTCCGCAAGCTTCCTGACATCGATCCTGTAAGAGTCGCATGTGACACCATATTCACCACACAAAGTCTCAACGTAGCTCTGGTCACCATCCGCAGCCTCACCGCGTATCATGTGATTTATGTGTACAACGTGTATATCTATTCCCAGCTCCGCCCTGTGCCTTGCCAGCACCGTGAGCAGGCTCACCGAATCCGCGCCGCCGGACACACCGCACACGCAGTGACTTATACCATCAAACATGTGGTATTTTCTTATATACTCAAGAACATCTTTTTCAAATACATCCATACATTTATCCTTCTGTAAATATCATAATTTCATATTATAGCATAGAGTTACTCAGGCTGCGCTACTTTTCTCAGATCCTGATATCACCGCCGCCATGACCGTCACATCATCCCGAAGCGACACATCCCCCTGTCCTATCATGGCGCCCAGTATATCATCGACCATCCGTCTGCTGTCACCCACTCTTATTCCCTTGAGCACATCCTGCATGTGATCGGACACATCCATATCCGAGAGCCCATCGCTCACCATGACCACGGCATCCCCCGCCGCAAGTTTCACATCCGCCATGTCGCACTCGGCATCGTCCAGCACGCCCACGGGAAGAGTAGTGCTCGTTATCTGGCGGACCTCATTTCCATCATCGCCTGGGTGTATCACATAGGTCACCGACGCCCCCTGCTTGAAGCTCCTCATGGTGCCGTCGTACATGTCTATGACCACCATATCAAATGTCGTGAATATTCTGCCCTTATTTCTCCTGGACATACATCGATTGGCAAATGCAATGCTGTACTCCGGGGCAAATCCCGCCTCCAGCAGCTCCTCCATGGTGTCCAGCATCATGCAGCTCTCGCAGGAGGCCAGGCTTCCGCTTCCCATGCCGTCAGACAGCATCATCACCAGCCTGCCATCCTCATACTCCTTCACCGAGAAATTATCCCCCGACACCGGAGAGCCATATTTCTTTATCCTTCTGACATGGTAACGCCCCTTGTAACGCGCCGCCTCCTCGTACACGGCAGATCTGTACTCATCGAAGAAAAGGCTCGGCGAATCCATGCCCGCCCTTATATTCTTCCTGAAATACCCACTCAGTACATCAGCCACCTGTCTTGACAGCACCATGCCCTGACCTGACGTTCTTCCCGCCACATAGTATCGGCTCCTGTTGCCACTGTCCATGGATGCCGTGACCCTGACCTCGTCCATCCCCAGCGATCTTATCTGCCCCAGCAGCTTTTCATCGGATATCTCCCTCGCCTCACCTATCAGATCTATCTGTCTCCTGAAGCCATCCACGAGTTCGCCGATCTGTCCCAGGCTTATCGCCGGCTCATCGCTCCCGGCAAATGTATAATCGAGCCGTCTGAACACATTTGCCATATCTTCTATCTTGCAGGCCGTGAGTCTGTTAATCTCCGCAGCAGCCGCCTGAAGACACGCCGGATCTGTCTCCTCGTCCATGGCGCCCAGCAGAGCACCAGGTATACACGCAAACAATACGACCGGAACGGCGATATTTATATAGTAAAATGCGGTCTCCCGCCCAGAGCCGTTCCACAGCACTGTTCCATCCGCCACGGAGGCAAGAACGCACCCCAGAACATAGAACAGACTTGCAGACACCTTTCTTCTCCCGGTGAGTGCCCGGCCTATGAGCATGACCAGCGTCACAAGGAGCATCCACATGAGCCACCTGCTGTCATTCAGCTTGACCGACACGATGCTTCCCGCCACCGCCGCCATTCCGCATCCGTACACCGCTCCAGTTCTATACACCGCGTACAATATCAGAACCAGAGCTAGCATAAATGCCGGATTCACACCGTAGATATCCTCACCCGGAACAACCCACAGAACGACCGCCGCCAGCGCCATGAGGCTCACTATGCCCTGACTTATATTCCAGCTCTCATCCCTCTCCACATCCGAGGCATCCCCGCAGATATATGTATATAGAAGTCCAATCCCCGGTTTCAGTATCACACTGGCACACATGAATATCGCAGCCTCCACCACTCCATAAGCTGCAGCCATAAGCATGTTATCCGCATATACCACTATGTTTCCCATAAGCACGGCAGCCGACATGACGACGATCACCCTTACATACGATCTGGAATTTCTGGAGTACACGATCTTCATAAGACACATCGCAAGTCCCAGCAGCACCAGATATTTCTCCGTCACCATCACACCGGAATACACAGGCCCCGGTATCATATACTCATATGCGTGCAACAGCCCTGCTATGCCCATAGATCCGGCTGCGACTCCCGCCGCACACCCGATGCAGGTTATCATGTATCTCCCACACACCGCACAGGCCGCCACATACACAGCCAGAACCACCGGGGCTATCCCCCAGACCATGCATAAGCCGCTGACCATACACAGAATAGCCACCGCCATCACTCCGACGAACCCATTCACCTTTTCTCTCATCAACATTTTCCCGCCTTCCTGTTCATAGTGACAAGAAGTATATCCGTCAAATGCGCAAAAAAATAGCGAATGCTGAAATCAGCATCCGCTATGTTCTGACTTTATTCCTCAGGCTTTACCACGATCTCGTCAGGATATATGAGACCGAGCTGTGATCTGGCCACATCCTCAACATACTCATCTGTCTGCATATATTTCTCACGCTCTTCAAGCTTCTTATAATCTTCCTTCGCACTGTCAAGCTGTTCCTGAAGCTCCGCAGCCTGAACCTGCAGGCTCTCCTTCTGTGCTTTCAGGCTCTGTGCTTTGTACAGTACAACCACTGCCAGCAATATCAGACAGCTCACAACCAGAACCATTCCAAGCTTCGTTGTGATCTTGTTATTCTTTTTTGACTTTGATCTGCCGACCGTCTTATTCATTAGAAACTCCCCATTCATTACTTTATTACTTGTCTTTTCTTGTAATAATATACAAAAAGTTCGTAGCCAAACGAACATATTGACATAATTTTACTATTTAAGACTAATTATGTCAACGCACTTTTTGCCGTCACATTTTCACATTTTTTGAATCTTGTTTTTTCTTACACAATATATGGTTTGCAATTTTCGAAGCAGCCCAATTTATAGTAAAAAATACAAGTAAAAAGCTTGAAAAAAATCCTAAAAAAATATATAGTCTCAGATCTCCGTCACAGCATATGTAACTGACCGCCATAACTACTACACTTAATATCAACCAAAGTGTAATATCGCATATCCACGCCACCGCGCGGCTGTTCCTAAAGAGCTTTGAGATGAACCAGAACAGCGATCCCAGTACACCTGAGCACGCTCCGGCTGCAACACATATCCCATATCCCCAGAGCTGCCCTGCCGCCATATCGCTCATCACTTGAACAACCCCTTTATAGAAAAAGCACCTTCCTTGTCACCCGAATATATCATGGAGTTGATATTTCCTGTGAGATCCAGCATTCCCTTGTCAAGGTCCAGATTTGTCGCCTGCATATTCTTGCCTATTATCTTGAGTTTCCCCTGCTCGGTCACCAGCAGAACCAGATCAGGATCTATTGATGTGACCTTGCTGATCCCTGTCATGGACAGACTGTTCCTGTTGTCCATGACCACCTTGTGGGTTTTTGCCTTATTAACTTCCCCCATGTTCAGAAACCTTCTCAAGCTATTTAATAAACTATATGAGCCCACAAAAAAAATATGCCGGAATACACTATGTATATTCCGGCATATTTTTACACATACTCAAACATATCCTTGGCATCTTCCTTTTTAGTGGAATCTGCAATCATTGTAACTCTGACCTTCACCGTCTTGTTGCCAAATTCTATCTCGATAACATCTCCAACCTTGACATCGGTTCCGGCCTTAGCCACTTTGTCGTTGACCATGACTCTTCCGGCATCGCATGCCTCGTTCGCCACGGTTCTTCTCTTGATGATTCTGGATACCTTAAGGTATTTATCAAGTCTCATATCAAACCCTTAAAGATTAGTTGATTGAATCCTTTAATGCCTTTCCAGCCTTGAACTTAGGTGCCTTTGAAGCAGCGATTGTCATTGTCTCGCCAGTTCTTGGGTTTCTACCCTCTCTAGCTGGTCTCTCTGATACCTCGAATGTACCAAATCCAACTAACTGAATCTTCTCACCTTTCTTTAACTCATCTGCTACAACGTCTGTGAAAGCCTTTAATGCTGCCTCAGCGTCCTTCTTTGATAATTCTGTCTTCTCAGCGATTGCTGCAACTAATTCTGTCTTATTCATTAGATAATTCCTCCTTTAAAAAATAAATGCTCTCTGTCATCCGCCTGCTACCCGCAAAAGCAGAAAACTCTGAGCTCAACATGTATAGTTATACCTAAAATGGTTATATTTGTCAAGGAAAATAAGGGATTTCGAGGCCGAAACCCCTTGATTTTACTCACTTTTTGCCAAATTCTTGCATTACCGGCTACCCTTCCATCTGTTTGCCCAGAAATGCCGCCGCGATCACCGCTGCTTTTTGCTCTATCTCACCTATTCTGTGTCCGCTGTCACGCACTATCACGATGACAGAGCCCACTGCATCGCCCTCTGATATAATGGTCTGCACCACCTGTCCATCGTAATTCAGGTCGTCTGTGGTTATGTGTATGAACTTCGCATCGCCTTTGCGGGCAACTATCGCTTTCCTGTCGTTTATCACGCTCTCAAGCTCACTGTGAAGCTCCTTGCCCATCAGCTCCTTCTTCGGCATTCCCGCCACCGCTATGACTGAATCCCGGTCCGTGATGGCAACCGGCAGTCCAAGGCTCTGGGATATTGCCTCCACATACTGCTGTGCAAATGCAGTCAGATCAGCCATGGGCGAATACTTCTTGAGAACTATCTCGCCCTCCTTGCCGGTAAATATCTCCAACGGGTCCCCCTCTCTTATCCTGAGAACCTTTCTTATCTCCTTCGGAACGACTATCCTTCCGAGATCGTCTATCCTTCTCACTATTCCTGTCGCCTTCATAAACAGTATTAACCCTCCATTGCATGTTAAATAATTGCTTTGGAGTTATTATGTGGAAAATCATCAAAATTATTCTTCCACGATCCCAGCCAGCGTCATCTTTAGATCCTCTGCGCTTATCGGCTTGGCTATGTATCCGTTCATGCCCACCTCAAAGGCTTTCTTACGGTCTTCGTTGAACGCATTTGCAGTCATAGCGATTATAGGTATATCCGCCAGGCGTCTGTCGTCCAGCTTTCGTATGATCATGGTTGCCTTGTAACCATCCATGTTCGGCATCTGTATATCCATGAGGATGAGATCGTAGTATCCCGGCTCCGCTTTCTCCAGCATGTCTATACACTGGATTCCGTCTGCGGCTCTGTCGACCTCCATGCCCGCACCGGCAAGTATCGTCATTGTTATCTCAGCGTTCAGATCGTTATCCTCCGCCAGGATTATCCTTCTGCCCTCAAATGAATAATCCTCGTTGCGCTTCTCTACCGAACCAGCATCCTCAACATTCTGGGATATACGATGCTCAAGTGTAACAGTAAATGTCGTACCCTTTCCCGGTTCACTCTGCACATCTATATCTCCCCCCATAAGGTCGACTATCTTCTTAACTATAGCCATGCCAAGTCCTGTTCCAAACTGTCCGCTCTCCGTGGATGTCTGTTCCCTGCTGAAATCCTCAAATATATGCTCCAGGAAATCCTCCGACATTCCAATTCCCGTGTCACTGACCACTGTGCGTATCCTCACATAACCATCCCTGTCGCATGGAAGCTCATCGATCTTCACCGCAACGCTGTCTCCTGGAAGAGAATACTTATATGCGTTGTTGATGATGTTCATGAGTATCTCTTTTATCTTCACTACATCACATAGAATATTGTTATGCTTCACATTCACATTCCATGTAAAGTCTATGTTCTTCTCCTTCATCTGACTTTCAAACAGCCAGTACACCGAATCAAGACTTTTAAGTGATATACTGCTCTCGTCCAGTTCTGTCTTGCCGCTCTCTATCCTTGCCATCTCCAATACATTGTTGATAAGGGACAGCAGATAATCACTTGATGATCTGATCTTGGCTATATAATCGCGCGCCTTGTCTTGGTCGGACAGGTTGTCATTCAGAAGGTCTGTGAAGCCTATTATCGCGTTCATAGGGGTTCTTATATCATGAGACATGGAGTTGAGGAACACCGTCTTAGCGTTGTTAGCCTTATTCGCCATATCCAGGGCATTCTCCAGCTCGTGGTTGGCCTTCTCGATAACCTCAAGCTTCTCAACCTTTCTAATATCCTCCATGCAGAGCTCTATATACACGAACATCGCCGAAAGCGTCAGTCCAGCCAGAACATAAGAACCACCCGCAACAATCTGCAACACTGAACATATAAGCGCAGGTATGAGTGCTATAGTTATGATGACGGCAGATCTTTTCTCTCTTCTGGTAATGGAATATACTATCGCACTGACGAGTGTCACAAATACATAGGTATATGGAAGTACCACCTGAAGTGCGAACAATGCTCCTCTGCGATACATGCCCGTATCATCCACGTAGAAAAGCCAGCCTGTCCACCACGAGACCACACACAGCACAATCATCAGAACAAGCGGAATACTGCGCAATGCCCGTATTATCTTTTTTTCCACAAATAATGAATTCTGTATGCTCTCGAAAAAATAAAACCATTCATATGTCACAAATGTCTCTGCGATCATGAATCCGCAATTCAACACAAAAACCACCGCGGCCGGCATACGCACCAGTCCTGCGTCAACCATTCTTACAGGTATATTTATTATCTGGAAAGCAATTACTCCGAATACAAAATGAGAAAACGATCTTATGATCTTATTATTTCTTTGATTAAGACATCTCACACCTATATAGAGCATGATTATCAGTATGGTGTATTCACACATCATCGTCTGCAAGTGCTGTGTCATATTTACCCCCCTTAGCGCAATACGCTGAATTCTCTGTTATGACTGCTCCATACCTCGTAGAGCATTTCCTCAAACTTTCCTATGTTCACCGGCTTGGACAGATATCCCTTCATCCTTGCCCTTGGTAGCATTGAACTCATCAACCAGATCGTCAAATATTGCCTGCTAGGGTTCCATTGTAGTAATGCCATATCTTCAGTGATACCGGATGATCTGGATCAAGATTCACCTTCTTCGCTGTATCGCCGTCTGAATCACCACAACCAGCAAGCATACTCACGGCCATAACAGCCGCCATCATTCTGGCAATAGTCCTCTTCTTCATCTCATAAATCTCTTCTATTTTCTCACACTACAATGATCTATTCAACACTCTTAAGAGCATTTACAGTTATCTTATACTGCTCACTGACCTTCTCATACAAAGCCTCATATCCATCAAGCTCTCTCCCCCTGAGCTTCTCTGTCAGATCCGAGCTCACTGTATACAGATTCTTAAGTCCAAGGTTCAGGCATATCCCCTTCAGTGTATGTGCTGCCCTGAATGCCTTCTCGGCATTCTTCTCCGCAAGAGCCTCTGTCAGTTCATTGTAGCTTCCATCATCTATAAACTTAAGTGCGAATCTCTGTATAAGGCTCTCACTGCCAAGTCTGCCAAGTACATCCTCAAAATCTGCTCCTATTGTATCATAACACTCTCTGATGTTCATATCTGGTTCTCCTTATTCATCTCATATCTGCACACAAGCTCTTCAAATTCCTGTCTGGACTCCTTGAAGCACTCTATAAGTCTCGGTGAAAATGTTCCACACTCTCCATCAAGTATCATCTGATATGCCTTGCCCTTCTCTATCGCTTTCTTGTACACGCGATCACTCACAAGAGCGTCATACACATCCGCTATGGACACAAGCTGTGCCGATATCGGTATATCCTCACCGGCCAGTCCGTCAGGATAGCCCTTTCCATCATATCTCTCATGATGATGACGGCATATCTCATAGCTGATCTTCTCGTATTCCTCACTCCACGTGCCTGCAATCTGTGTAAGTATCTCACAGCCCTTTGTCGTGTGGGTCTTCATATATTCAAACTCTTCATCTGTAAGCCTACCCGGCTTCAGGAGCACACTGTCCTTAATGGCTATCTTGCCTATGTCATGAAGTGGACTGGCTGCAACTATTACAGCTATCTTCTCCGGTGTAAGGCCGTACTCCGGATATTTCTCCGCAGCCTTCTCTGCAAGTATATTGGTAAATTCCTTTACCCTCTTGATATGCTCACCGCTCTCAAGATTTCTGTATTCAACAACCGTGCCTAAAACGTCCACTATCTTCTCATTGGTCTCACGTATCTGCTCTGCCTGAGCCTGAAACAGTTTGTTCTTCTCCTCCAGCTCTCTTGTCTGCAGTCTGACTTTATCCTCCAGATGATTCTTGTACATGAACAGCTCGGCTGTGTTCTTGACTCTTCTCCTGACCGTAACACTGTCAAATGGCTTTCTTATGAAATCCGTAACACCCATCTCAAGACATTTCACCTCAACATCCCTTGCGGATTCAGCACTTATGACGATAACCGGTATCCTCTCCAGCAGACCATGCTCTCTCATATAATCCAGTACAGCGTATCCATCCACATTCGGCATGATGAGATCCAGCAGCATAGCAGTTATCCCCTCGCTATCCGTTTTCAGGATCTCTATCGTCTGTACACCATCTGATGCCTGCAGTACCTCGTACTCATCGCCAAGCGCAACCGCCAGAATCTCTCTGTTCAGTTCGATGTCATCAACAATCAAAACTTTTTCTCTCATTTGATCCACTCCTCAATGTAGTATTTTCACTTGCAACTGCTTTTGTATTTTTCATATATTGGATCTTTTGTATAATTACGCAAAATCTTTGTAAATACCCGCATTAATTCTATTGTCTTTAACAAATATTGTCTATGGAATTAATTGACATTAATATGGATTTTTTCTCTCAAAATAGGTAAAATTGTCTTAAAAACAGAGCTTTATGTATTAATATATCAAAAATCTACACACCTAAAGGGGGGGTATTTTATGGATAATTTTGTTATACTACAGCAGATGGTTGCCATTGACAGAGCCCAGAACCGTTTTGAACTCCGAGCATCCATACAGACTCTGCTCCGTATCATCGGAAGTTGCACTTCGTCAGAACGAGTTTATATTTTTGACTGGGATGAGACTGACAACGTATTCCGCAACTCATATGAGTGGTGCGGTGACAATGTGCAGCCATGGATTGACAATCTTCAGTCCGTAGATTCCGCCGACATGCCTTACTGGCTGGAAGCATTTGAGCGCGGCGACAGTATGATCATAGATAACGTGGAGGATGTGAAGGATCTCATGCCTTCCGAGTATCAGCTTCTGGTCATGCAGGATATCCACTCTGAAATAGCATTTCCTATCTTCTATAAGGACCAGCTCAAAGGCTTTATCGGTGTGGACAATCCCCACATAGATAGTTCGGAATCCTTTATAAGTCTGCTTGGGGTTGTGGGCGGTCATCTCGGAAATGTAAGGGAGACTCTCAGAATGACCGAGCTTCTTGAGCAGCGCAATAATTCTCTCGAAAAGAGCCTGTCGGATCTGAACCGCGAAAGGACGTTCATGTCTGTTCTGTGCACGGACTACATATCCGTCTACTGCGTGGATCTTCAGAATGATTCTCTCGAGCCTTTAAAGCTTGACCCAGCGGCAAATGCTGCCCACATACACGACATCAAAGCTGGGAAAACATTCTGCTACTCAGAGCTGATCGGACAGTATTACGAAAAATATGTCATCAAAGAATCTGCCCCGGACTTCACAGAAATCCTCAGCGCAGAGCATATACAGAATCATCTTGCCACTCACCCTAAGCTTTCTTACAGATACCGGGTGACTCCGAACGCAGCGGGCCAGGAAAACTTTGAGGCTGAGATATTCCCTTTTTCAGCGGCTTCATCTTCAAGGGTGCTGATTGGCTTCAAGCAGATAGACGAGCTTGTGAGCTTTGAACAAAATTCGAGGAGGCAGCTCCAGGAGGCACTTGACGAGGCTAACCTGAACAATGAGATCATATCCGCCATAAGCAAGATCTACTTCTCAATATACAGGATAGATCTTACACAGGACATGTACGAGGAGGTGTCCAGCGATAACAAGGTACACAGACTTACAGGCCGCATGGGAAGAGCTTCCTCCAAGATGAAGGAGCTGTGTCACCGCTTCGTCGTTCCCGAATATCAGGACAAGATACTTGATTTCTTTGATCTGTCGACCATCGCAGAGCGTCTCCACACAGACGAGACCATAGCCATGGATTATCTCGCCAACGACGGCAACTGGCACTCGGCAAGATTTATTGTGAAGAAGCGAGATGCTCTTGGCAACGTGACCAACATACTGTATGTAACAAGGCTTATCAGTGAACAAAAGAGACGTGAACAGAGCTGGATGCTTCTGGCAGAGGAGGCCAACAAGGCAAACGAGGCAAAGTCCGAATTTCTGTCCAAGATGGCTCACGACATAAGAACACCTCTGAATGCCGTAATGGGATTTGCCGACATAGCAAAGCGATCACTAGGCGATCCAAGCAAGATAGACGACTGTCTGGGCAAGCTCAGGACGTCCGGGGCTTATATAGAACAGCTCGTCAGCAACATTCTTGACATAACGAATCTGGAAAACGGCAGACAGCAGCTTAAGCCTTGTGAAACATCTGTATCCGAGCTGTGTCATACTCTGAACATGGTTTTCGATCAGGCTCTCATGAACGACGGACTCAATATAACCTTCAACTGTCACGATATATATCACGACTGCATCCTGGCCGATGGACTCAAGCTGAAACAGATCTACTCTAACCTGCTGTCTAACTCCATCAAGTTCACACCTGGTCATGGCGACGTTGGGTTTGAATTATATGAGGAGACTATACCGGGCTCCGATAAGATACGTCTCGTCGCCAGAATAAGCGACACGGGAATTGGAATAAAGCCTGAATATCAGGCGAGCATGTTCAACAAATTCTCCCGCGAGACAGACACCAGGATCAGCAAAGTGCGCGGAAGCGGTCTGGGGCTCGCCATAGTGAAGGAGCTTGTGGATCTAATGCAGGGTACCATCACAGTACAGAGCAATCCGGGTGGTGGAACTATCATCGAGGTAAGCATCGACGTCCCTTATATCATAAAGGATGATCTGTGGTCTGGACAATCCGGTGATAGCAGCGACGCAGAATCCCTGTGTGTAGGAATGCACCTTCTGGTGGCAGAGGATAACGAACTCAACTATGAGGTCGTGTCTGAACTTCTGGGTATGAATGGTATTTCCTGTGAGCGCGCTGAGGATGGATCCGTGTGCGTTGACATGTTCTCTACATCTGCTGCCGGAACCTACGACGGCATCCTTATGGATCTTCAGATGCCTGTGATGGATGGAATCTCGGCGTCCTACGCCATAAGAAAGCTCGAGCATCCGGATGCACAGAACATTCCTATCATCGCCATCACCGCCAACACATTTGCTAAAGATCTCGAAAGATGCCGTCTGGCGGGCATGAACGAACACCTGTCAAAGCCGCTGAACATAAGGCAGCTTATAAGCATCCTCTCAAAATTCAAGAAATAAAAAAGTCAAGAAATAAAAAAGTCCCTGTATGATATTTCAATCATACAGGGGCTTTGCCGTTATTACTTATTCATGATCGCATCTATAGACTTAATGCATGCACTCCTGAGGCCTGACTCCTCGAGGGATGCAACACCGCAGATGGTTGTTCCTGCAGGTGAGCACACGTTGTCCTTCAGCACACCCGGATGCTCACCGGTCTCAAGCTGAAGCTTGGCAGATCCCAGGATCATCTGTGATATGAGTCTGTACGCAGTCTGTCTAGGCACACCGTACTTCACGGCAGCGTCCGCATAGCCCTCTATGAACAGGTCAACAAATGCAGGGCCACATCCTGTAACTGCTCCACCTATACCCATGAGATTCGATGGAAGCTCCTCCACAATTCCCACAGCCGCGAACAGCTCTTTGATCTGTATCCTTTCTTCCTCCTCAAGGGAATTCTGTGCTTCAAAGAGCATAACTCCCTCATATACCATTGCCGGAGTATTCGGCATCACAAACTGCACTCTCACCGAACTGTCAAAATACTCACTGTACTTCTTAAAATCCCAGCCAGCTGCCACCGACACAAGAGCCTTGCCGTGAAGTCTCTCTCCTATCTCAACGAGAACGTCATTGATCTGATAAGGCTTGCATGCCATGATGACCGTATCCACGGCATCCACCAGCTCTGCAAGTGTCTTACACGGGGTAAATCCATACTTCTCTGAGTTCTTCACCAGCTTGTCATAGTGTGGTGCATATGCATATACACTCTCAGCCGCTATCTTCCCTGAATTCACAAATCCTGCACAGAGTGCCTGTGCCATATTACCCATGCCTATGAAACCTAACCTCTCCATGATACATTCTCCTTCTTTCAAGCCTTTATATATTTTGTCTTTTATATCTGTCTTACTCAGCCATCCGGCGAAGCTTCTTTGCACGCTTCTCCTGATAGAGAAGTCTGTCGACAGTTGCAAGCGCCTGGAACACGTCCACATCCTTGTCATTATCTATGGTGCAGAACATGAACAATCCTCTGGTACCTTCAGAAACAGTCTCCATATATCTGTTGACCATCCCCGGACATCTGTCTGCAAATCCTCCGATTATGCCCTAGTGCAGCAGACTGCTTATAGTAGCCGCCACATCTTTATCTCCTATGAGAGATATGTTATTTATGCAGATAAAATCATTGACCTTTTTGCTCTTCACAAAGTCAAGGATGTTTACCTGTGAATATCTGTAATCTATGATATATATTTTGGAGTAGTGATCCACAAGAAATGGAATAAATGCATTTCCGTAGGACTCCTTCATTACTACACACGATGAACCGTCTGTCACATTCGGGTTCTCTATCACTGCCATCGGCGTGTCACCGCCCACAAATGTAGAATACATGGTTCCCTTATCCCATCCATTCACATCCATTATGACATTCCACTTCTGCTCCGAGCCATCCTCGTTCCAGTAGGTCATGTCATTTGTTCCTATCGGTTCGTAGGCGTATATAGTATCAGGATTATTCTTCATGTCAGAGTTCTGCAGGGTGCTGTAGAAGCTTCCGAGGAATCCCTTGAAGGTATCCGTCTTCCTCTTGTCACGTGGAATGGCCGTTATGCCCTTCGTCTTGCAGAAATCCTCATACGCATAGTACGCGCCATCCGCGGTCCAGTGGTGATCTGTCCTGAAGAATATATATTCATCCTTATGCGCCTTTAACGTGTCAAATATATCGACCGTCTTCACGCCATTCATCATGCCATAGTAATACTCTATCGCCTGTTTCTGATCGGAACCGCCAAGCTTATCCAGCTCGTCATCCGATAGCAGGACACCTGAATTGTTCGGCACAAGAATATCGTACACATTTGTCTGGCCCGAGAGCTGTGCCGCTGCATTGTTGATAGCATCTATATATTCTGTTGCGGAGTCCTGAACGAAATAGTACAGGCTGTACGCAGAACCATCCTTCACATACAGGTTGTCCTGAAGCTGCTTCTGGAACGCCTTGTCCATAGCCTTTGAATCTGGTGGATCGACCGTCTGGACCGAACCGCTCTCAGTTGTCGCATCCTGCTTGTTCTTCGATGTCAGACTCGCAGGAAGTCCTATCTCAGGATCCTCTGTCGTAACCTCCGTGGTACTCTCAGTTGTCGCCTTGCCTGCATCATCAGGAGTGGCGGTCACCGCACTCTTGTCCACCTCAGGTATCTCATCGCCCTTGGCATTTCCTCCAACCACCTGCGTTCCGAGCTGTATTCCGTACAGCTTCTTAAGGCTCTGGTCAGCCGACACAAGCTTATCCCTCATAGGGTATGTGTCAGAATACCACAGTGACACGTCCTCGAAGTATGATCCGTCGAGGAATGACGTTATAGTGAATGACGGAAACTTTGCAAGTGTCCTCTTCTCCATCGTGGATTTCTTAGGTCTGACAAAAAACAGCAGACCGATAAATGCTCCTATCGCCATGACTGCGGCAAATATAAGAACACCCAGAGTTCTGAATTTCTTTAATTGTTGTCTCTGACTTCTGGTATATCTTCTCTTCATAAAAATCACCCACTAAAACTGGAAATACAGGAAAGGATTATAGCTTGCACCCACAAGCGCCAGCACTGAGATCACGAGCATAAGTACCGGTGTTATCATCTCAGTTACATTGAACACGTTGAATACAAGTGGGTTGACCTTTCCAACTTCTATAGCCCATTTTCTGAGTCTCTTGCCCAGATCCGTACACGCAATACATGCAAATATCAGGAAGAATATGTTCTTCACAAATATTGTTCCAAGTGCCATATTTGCAAATCCCGATGTTCCTATTCCAAACATTCCCACAAGCACTGTTCCAAGCTCACGAAGGCTCTCAAATCTGAATATGGTCCATCCGAACAGGATAACGAGCAGCGTATATATTCGGGATGCCACAGGGCCGAGTCTTCCGCCCAGATAAAACTTCTCCAGAAGGAGGAAGCCCAGATAATAAATTCCCCAGAATATATAATTCCAGCTTGCTCCGTGCCACATTCCCGTGAGAAACCACACGATAGCCATGTTGCGGATGTACTTCGCTGTGCTGCATCTGTTGCCGCCAAGCGGTATATATACGTAATCCCTGAAGAATGAGCTGAGTGATATGTGCCATCTCCTCCAGAAATTATTTACCGATGTAGCCATATATGGGTAGTTAAAGTTCTCATCATAGTGGAAACCTACCATCCTTCCCATTCCGATGGCCATGTCTGAGTATGCTGAGAAATCAAGGTATATCTGAAGCATATACGCTATCATTCCAAGCCACATTTCAAGTGTCGTCTGAGCCTTGAGGCTCGCCACTCCCGCCGGGAGCAGGGTGTCGGCTATGCTGGCACAGGAATTGGCCAGTATCGCCTTCTTTGCCAGTCCGACTGAAAATCTTCTCAGTCCCATGTATATGTCGTTCGCTGTTATCTTCCTGTTGTCTATCTGATCAGCAACGGTCTCATATCTGACGATAGGTCCCGCTATACACTGATGGAACAGACTTGAATACAGAAGGAGCTTCCAGTATTCTCTCTGTGGTCTGACTTCGTTCCTGTACACATCCACCACATATGATATGAGCTGGAATGTATAGAAAGAGATTCCTATTGGGAGAGCTATTCCAGGCACGGTCTTCGGCACGCCGAACACTGCCTTTATGTTGCCGAGGAAAAATCCCAGATACTTGAATATCGCAAGACAGCCAAGCATTATCACAAGGTCACACACAAGATAAAACTTCTCAGATCTCTTGGTATATCCGGCACGTGCCTCATCTATGCGAATGGCAAACAGCCAGCTCACCAGAGTCTCTCCCGCCAGGAGCAGAAGATATCTCGGGCCTCCCCAGGCATAGAACACCAGTGAAAATATCAGCAATACATTATTGCGTTTCTCAGGGCTCACCGCAAAATATGCTATCAGGTTTGCAGTGAGAAAAACAAACAAAAATATTAAACTCGAAAAAACCATAAATATTCTCCCATCATGTCAATCGGCTGTATTATACTTCACAACAGTCAACAACACAATATTAATA
The DNA here is from genome assembly GCF_025567285.1 of Coprococcus aceti. Classification (NCBI taxonomy): domain Bacteria; kingdom Bacillati; phylum Bacillota; class Clostridia; order Lachnospirales; family Lachnospiraceae; genus Coprococcus; species Coprococcus aceti. Next base: position 18,759 of record NZ_JAOQJT010000008.1, on the reverse strand, counting down.
ATGATTAACTGTACGCTTCGGAATAGGCGCCTACAGATCGGCCATCTGCACTTCCCTGTTCTTTGATATTCCGTTCACCATGAAGCTCACTCTGCCGTTACCGATCACGATATTTTTCTCCTCTGCACCTATATCAGTTCCCACACTGTTGATCACCTGTGTGTTGATATCCGAGTTGGAAAATTCCAGTCTGGCGGTGTGGGTGCTGTTACCCATGGCGTAGGCATCCTTGCCCTGTGCCACCACCTTGACGTAAGCGTACTGTATGCTGACGTCCGTATCGCCCTCACGGCAGCCTATACCATAACATTCATTTGCCCTGATGTTCATGGTAATATTGATATTCTTCATGGCAACCCTGCAGGACTTTCCATTCATGGTTCCTATGACTGCTGTCGAGATGGATGCCCCGGATATCTTGCCGGATATATTGTCAATAGCTATATCCGCGCTTCCGTTATATGAGCCTATGGATACACTTCTGGCGATTCCATTGTATATCTCCATGTCACAGTTCTCTATGTGAAGAGTGCAGTCGCTGTCCATACAGCCTATCATCACACCCTCCTGACCTCTCTGATCTATCTCGTATCGTCCGTGTCCAATATATATATTACCGCCAAGGCCGGATCCTATTCCAATGCCCCTCATTCCGGTGGCCGTTATGGACAGCGTTCCATCCTGATTGAAATACAGATCTCCGTGTCTCGATGCAAAATCGTTTCCTATTCCAAAGTATCTGCCACCCGCAAGTGTGATCCTCAGATCTCCATCTCCGGCAAGCTCGAGCTTTGACGACTCGGCTACCTGTATACCGCCTGTGCGCAGCTCATTGTCCCCGGTGAGGACTATCCTGACATCGCAGTTGTCTTCTATCTTTATACAAGGTATGCCCTTCTCTCCTCCAAGGCTTATGCTGTCCACCCTGAGCTCGCCTCTGAAGCCGTCTCCTATGGTTATCAGCATGTTGGACTTGAAGCCCGGTGTACCTGTCATGTTGACGTACCTGTACTGGTCATCTATCTTCTTGAAATCAAGCGCCGTATATTTGTTAAATGCAAGCTGAACCATCGATATCTCGTCTTCATCGGTTATGACATAGGTCTTCTTGCCATACTTTGTGATCTCGTTCTGATTGTACTGGACTATCTCGTTTATGATCCTCTTATCTATCTCGGCAATCGCCTCCGGTGAAGGCTTCGCCGTGTAGTAACCCTGAATGAGATCTGCGCCAAGTCTGATGACCTCCTTGAGTTCAACATCCAGCTCAACGCCCTCCGCCAGAGTGACGATATCATTGTCATGCGCAAATTCTATAATATCCTTAACAAAATGCTGCTTCTGCGGATCCTCATGTATATTTGTCATGAGCATCCTGTCTATCTTCACGTAACGCGGCATATATCTGAGAAGATTGTTGACATTTGAATAACCTGAGCCATAGTCATCTATGGCAGTCTCTATGTTCATCCTGCCGTACTTGTCCTTTATCTGATCCAGTAGCTGGTCGCTCATCTCAGCCTCCTCGGTGAATTCCACGACCACCTGTCCACCAAATTCCCTGAGTTTGCTCTCTATAACAGCGGTGTCCTCCTCCGACAGCCTGCAGCCCGGTATACTGTTAAAGAATATCTTTCTGCCCTCAAGTTCCTCTCGCTTGTCCTCAACGAGTCTCAACACATTGATAAATGTGGCTCTCTCCACATCGCTCAAACGTCCAAGTCTCTCAGCACTCTGTATTATGTCGAGAGGAGACATGTACTGCTCTCCTGCCGATCTCATGAGCACCTCATAGGCATAAATCTGACCTGTGCGGGCATTAACTATAGGCTGGAAATGATATGTGAGCAGATTCCTGTCAAGAATCTCCGTGGCAAGCTTGTCCTTCTCTATATCCTCCTGTGACAGCTCTGCATTTCTCGTGCTCTCAATGTACGCCTTCATCTTGGCATTGTTCTTGTTGCTTATGAGTGCGTTCACATAGTTGTCCAGAGCCTCCGCATTCGCAACCATCTGTCTGTCCACCGCATAGCATATCTCCATGACAAAATTGTCGCCATTTTTCCTGTTAAACTCCCTGGTACGGCTCTCCACACTCTTAACTATGGCGTCTGCGTGATCCTCCGCATCTCCCATCACCTGATATGCCACGATGAACTCATCGTTACACATTCTCATACATACGTCGGATTTCTCAAGGGATGCCGAGATCATTCTGGCAAGTGCCTGTATGGCCTCGTCCCCGACCTTTCTGCCGAGACTTGCATTTATCTGTCCCAGTCCCTTTATATCTATAGCCAGCAGCTCAATGCTCCTGCCATGTGCAACGGCATCGTTACACATATCCCTGCACCTCGCCATAAATCCGTTATAATTGTACACTCCGGTCAGATCATCACGGATCTGCGATGCATTGACCTTGTCCAGAAGCTTCTGAAGACTCGCCTGTCTGTAGAACGCCTCCATGCCCTGCATGATCTGCTTGATCCATGTGCTATATGAAATATCGTACGCCCTGCACTCGCTTCCATAGCTCACAACCGCATATCCAAAACATCTGTCGTCGAAATTGAGTGGAGTGAATATGTAAGCCTCAGGTCTGTCCCTGTCTGCATCCAGCTCAGGTATCAGTCTGGACACGTCAAAACAGTCATCGAAATCTATCGCACCGTCTCCATCACCGCAGCTTCTGATGACCCTGTATATATTCTTCGTGTATCCGACTCTCAGTGCATTTGACCCCATCATGACCTCAGGAAACTTCCAATATTCATTCAGGCAGAGACTGAAACTGCTCATGTTGCCATCCGTGTGGGCATACTGGAATATGGTATTGTAGAATTCCCTGTAATCTCTCTGGGATAACAGATCCTCCATCATATGGTTATAGTATGAACCATAGCTTCCCGGCTGAGCGTTCATATCCCATGCCGTCACGTCTCTCTTTCCCGGCTTCTCCGTACACTGCTCACATCCACAGCTTTTTCCCCAGTGTATAGACGCACTGCTCCTATAGTTCTCCAGAGATCTTCCGTTTATCTCTGCGTCTATCCATTTTGCGGCGTACTCGCCGTCAACCTTTGCAGGTATATCAACCGATGTCAGCGGTATGACTCTGTCATCGTTCGTCTCCGCAGCGTCATATCCCGTTATCGCTATATCCTCAGGGACCCTCACGCCTCTCTGTTCCAGCTCAGCCGCCAGCCCCAGTGCCATGTGATCACTGGCACACACCACAGCCTGTGGAAGTCTGTCTCTGTTCTCTGTTATCTCCATTGCGGTCCGGCGTCCTGAGTCAAACCAGTTATTGCCATAGTAAACCGACGATTCATCCACATCGATACCATGACTCTTCATGCTGTCAAAGAATCCCTGCTTCTTCAGCTCGGAATTGGTAGTATTCTCCCAGCCATCAAGCAGCACTATATCACGGTATCCGTGCTCTTCTATGAGATGATCCGTAAGCCCGCATATATTCTTTCTGTGATCAATATTTATGGATTTATATCCTTCTATCTCGTCGCCGACTATCAGTACCGGGCCATCAAACTCATGCTCCACACGCCACCGGAGTCCCTCCTCTGTTCCCGGCGTCCTGATCCTGTCAGTACATATGACCACCGCATCATATTTGTCAAATTCTATCAGGTTGAATATGTTGGCGTCTCCCACTTCTCTGCTAGCTGTATCCTGATACTTCAGATACATTGAGAACACGCACACATCATAATCAAGCTGAAATGCCTTCTCAAAAAACCCCGAGAGGAATCTACCCTGGGTGTACTCATCAGCCTGGGCTGTCAGTACCGCAATCCTCTTCCTTGTCATAACATATACACCCTTTACCCTTTTAATTTTTACCCCCTGGGCACCGTATCCACCAAATAACATGCCCATAATTAGTATAATTCTATCACGTTCTGTCGAAAGTGTATATCTTTTTTATTTTGCCGTATCACCCATGCTTCCGGCACGCAAAAAGGACGCATATACGGAAAATCTGTATTCCGGTATGCGTCCCTTTGTATGGCTTTATAATATGCTCTATCTTACGATTAGAACTCTGCCTCAACACACTCAAGTGCTGCTGCGATTACCTTGTCCATATCATAATACTTGTACTGTCCAAGTCTTCCGCCGAATATTACATCCTTGCGTGTCTCTGCAAGCTCCCTGTACTTCTCGTAAAGCGCATTGTTCTTGTCGTTGTTTACAGGGTAGTATGGCTCTACGCCCGGCTTCCACTCTGCTGAATACTCACGGCTGATAACTGTCTTTGGCTGCTTTCCAAACTCAAAGTGCTTGTGCTCGATTATTCTTGTGTATGGAACATCTCTGTGTGTGTAGTTCACAACAGCATTTCCCTGGTAGTTTTCCTCATCGAGTACCTCTGTCTCGAATCTTACTGAACGGTACTCAAGTGGTCCGTACTGGAATCCGAAGAACTCATCGATCATACCTGTGTATACAGTCTTGTCTGCGATGTCAGGATTCTCCTTGATAAAATCGAAGTAATCTGTGTCAGTCTTGACCTCAGCGCCCTCAAGCATCTTCTCAATGATCTGTGTGTATCCGCCCATTGGGATTCCCTGGAAACGGTCATTGAAGTAGTTGTTGTCGTATATGAATCTCAGAGGCAGTCTCTTGATAATGAATGCAGGAAGCTCTGTACATGGTCTTCCCCACTGCTTCTCTGTGTATCCCTTGACAAGCTTCTCATACACATCTGTACCGGCAAGCTTGAGTGCCTGCTCCTCAAGGTTCTTTGGCTCTCCAATGTTCAGATCTGCGATCTGCTTCTCGATGATTGCCTTTGCCTCTGAAGGCTTCTTGATTCCCCACATCTTGCTGAATGTGTTCATGTTGAATGGAAGGTTGTACAGCTCATCCTTGTATGAAGCTACAGGTGAGTTAATGTAGTTGTTGAACTCTGCAAACTGGTTTACATACTCCCAGATCTTCTTGTCAGATGTGTGGAATATATGTGCGCCATACTTGTGAACATTTATACCCTCCACCTGCTCTGTGTAAATGTTGCCGGCAATATGTGGACGCTTGTCTATAACCAGACAGCTCTTGCCTCTCTTGCCTGCCTCGTATGCAAATACTGCGCCGAATAATCCGGCTCCTACTATGAGGTAATCATACTTTGCCATGTTACTTAATCCTCCTTATCTTCCGCCAATCTCTTATCTATAATTGGATATGCTCTATAACCCTCAAACTCCTTAGGTCTGAACAATACTTCCTTAAGCCATGCAAGGGATCTCTCCCTCTCTGACATAAGTATCTTATTAACATTGTCGTAATCCACAGGCTTCAACAGCTCATCATTTCCAAGAATGTCTGCCGCATCCTGAACGTAATGATCTCTCACCTGGAATACATCCACGAGGGATTCAAATCTTGTCATTCCTCTTGCACTGTTTGCAAGTCCGATAAAGTTTGTCTCAAATACAAGTGAGAAGCTTATTCCGTGGCATGAATCAGTGAGAACGAAATCTGCATTTCTGAAATAGTTCAGCCAGTCCTCGACTGTTATGTCGTCGACGATCTTGTCGTCCATATCCATGATCTGACGGTTCTTCACCGGGTCCTTTGGACGTCCGTCCAGAAGAACAACTACCTCAAGGCCGAGCTTCTCTGAAACCTCAACCACTGCGGCTCTCTTCTCCGGAGTTGGATCAAGTATATATGCAAGCATATATTTGCCATCGTGCTTCTTCTTTGCCTTGTCTGCCAGTGAATCGAATACCTTTCTGTCTGCAACAAATACAGGATCGAGAACTCTCACCGCATCTATTCCATACACATCCTTACAGATCTCAACTCCACTGGTCTCTCTGATGGATATTCCATCAAACTGTCTCATGTATTCAGATATCGTCTCCCTGTCCTGTACATTACAGAAATCCCTGTCATGTCCAAATGATGCAGAGAATGCGATCTTCTTCTTATCCGGCTCAACAAAATCGAAATAGAATGAGAAGCCGAAGCCTCTGCTTATACCTCTGTTCCACACCTGATCTGATCCCATGATGAATGTATCGACCTTGGAATTGAGCTCTCTCATATCCTTCAGTGTGTATCTCTTGCTCTCATGGTAATGTGCCTTTGCAAATCTTCTCGCATGGGTGTCAGGCTTGCCGGCTCCGGTCTTGGCTGCAGGCATGTCTATCATGAGCACTGACAGACCAAATGATCTGATGATCTCGTGAAGTGCGTAATAGGTAGCAACACTTCCGTAGTTCGCACCGAACCACACGCCATATATACCTACATCGTACTTGTCCTTGATGGCATAATCGTATGCCTTCTCCATGGATGAGCCATTCTTTATCTGCTCAAAATATCTCTGTCTGGCAGGATGATTCTTGAAGCAGTGGTCAAATGGCTGTCCTGTCTTGAGTACATCATCACGAGGTATCTCCTTGTTCAGGAGCAGCTTGTCTGCTATGGCAGCATATATCTTTTCACCCTGTGGACTGTTGACTGACACAATGGATGTTCCCTTGCCGTCAGTGTAATCTCTGTTGTACTTCTGAATTCCCCAGAAATCTGCAAGTGTTATATCACCTGTTCTCGGAAGCTTCGCATATGCGCAGTGTCCACAGAACTTTCTCGTCGATATACAAGGAAGGAATGCTCTGTAATATGGATCCTGTGTCCTTGTTCTGTGATAAACTGTTCCGTCAGTGTACTTTACAGTCATCTCTGTAGACCAGCCGAAGTAGTCCTTGTCTCTGAATCCAACATCAGCAACCTTGCCCTGATCCTTGTCGTGGTATTTGTTCAGATAATCATCGAACAGCTTTGGCGATGGGCCGCCGTGGCACATCAGATCTATTGTGTAGAGATTTGATATATCCACATTCTTGAGTGTTGCGTAAAGTCCTGCGACCTGACATCCGCATCCGCAGAATACTACCACTCTGCCTTCCTTGAGTATCTTCTTAACGTCCGCATACACCTTCGATGCATCAGCCTGAACATACTTGGATTTTCTGAGCTTGTCCAGATCATCCGGGCTCTCTATGATAAAGTGTTCAACCTTGAAATCGTCTGTGTATCCTGCTCCGCATACAGCTCCACCCTGCTCAAATGCATACTCAGCCAGCAGTGTGAATATTCCACCTGACGAACTCTTTGCCCTTATCTCATCGTCTGCATATGCCGCATAGCATGCAGGCTCGACAGTGTTCTTATACTCAAGATTTATAGATGGACAGATCTTTCTGCACAGACCGCAGTTTGTACATTTGCTGCGATCCACTACAGGAGCAAGAAATCCCTCTGAATCATACTTCATGCTTATAGCATTTACCGGACATACACTGTAGCACGCGCCGCAGCCACAGCAGTAATCAGGATGTATGCATCCGACTGTCTTGTCGCTGTCGCGTCTCACCGCTTTCTTTCTCCACTCTACTCGCTCTTCTTCTCTCTGTCTGGCACTCTCCTGCTTCTCAAACACTTTGATCTCAGGCTCTGCTTTTTCCTTCGTGGTGAATACCTTATTCATCCTGATCTCAGCAGGCTCGACCTTTACAACAGGCTTTTTGCCGTCTCTGAGAGCGTAATCACCGCTCATCGCCCTCTGCGCCGCATTTACTCGCTGGGACGCCTTGAGCTTATCCTTTGGCTTCGAACCGTTCTTCTCTGAGGTGTAATCTCCCCCCAGTGCTCTTCCCGCAGCCGCCAAACGGTTTTTTATACCTTTAATAGTAGCCATACCCTAAAGATACTCCTTCCATATCACTTTATATATGCAGATATTCCTTCCAGAACTTAGTTGTCTTCATCTCGTCAAATGCATTTCTGTAAGCCTGCTCAACTTCCACATGTGTCTTCTTGTATTTAGCCAATACTTTTCTATATCTCTTTATAAGCGCAAAACAACGCTTTCTGTTGATTGTTCTTCTGACTCCTGTTCCACCGTTCTTGTTCACGGCAACGAGAGTCTTCTTCATGTAATTCTTTCCCGGAACAAAGAACCAGTCGTACGCGATGATATACGGTGTTCTTCTGAGCATGAAGTTTGGAAGAAGATGTCCGTTTATCGTGAGCACATACATTGCCTTGCGGAACAGATTAAGACTCTCATACTTGTATGGATCTGTAGGAAGATCCCCTGCATAGCCAAGCTCTGCCAGCGGCACAAGCTTCTCGTTCTTAGCATTGTGCTCCTTGAGGCTCTGCTCTCCGTCAAGATGCATGATATACTCTGGTCCCTTGAGGTAATCCTCAATGGAATCTATGAGCAGCTCAGCATTGTTGTATGCAAATCTGGTTATATCCTTCCAGAACATTCCCTTTACTCTCGCAAGGAAATCCACATCCTGGCATATTCCGCTTGCCGCCTGGATAACAAAACTGTTTCTGTGAACCTGATAAAGCTCCATGGCGGCGTTGAATTTGCCTGCAAATCCCACATGCCATATACAGATACCATTAAGTGCTATAAATCCCGGCTTATTTCTCAGTGAGAACTCTACATCGTCACCTCTGACAAATACCGGAAGTGGTAAGCCTCTGTCCTCAATGTGCTCCACAGGTATACAGCAGTACCACCAGCCTGCATATGCATCATCGACATTGAAACTGTAGTTCTCATTTGCAACTATGTTCTTGAGAAGCCTCATATCCATAGCTGACTTGACCGGACCGTATGATCCGTCTGCCTTGTGGACAAATCCCACGTCCTCATACTGCTTCTGGCGTATGTCGTAATCGAACATGGCTCCACTCAGGAAGCACTTCTTGTACTCGTCTTTGAGGAGTCTGAGCAGATAATATGTTCTGAACAAACTCTCTGGCATGACCATAACGTCATCATCCATGAGGAGTACATGTGTAGGCTTCTTTGGAAGCTCCAGTGCCTCTATCATTCCACGGGTGAAACCGCCGGCTCCACCTACGTTGTTATTCATATAAACCTTGAGATCCTCACTGTCGAGCTCTGATGGATCGAGTTCTCTGTCATTGTCAATGACGTGTACGAACATGTGTCCCTTGAGGTCGCTTCCATCATAGAGTACATTTGACTTGATGAGGTCTATATTACGCTTGATATATTCCTGCTTCTTGAATGTTGTTGTGACAAGAGAGATATTTACATCTCTTATTCTGTCCTCCTCGATGTCAGCAGAATAGTATCCGCTGTATATCTCTGTATCTTCCAGGGTATCCATATAGAAACCTACAAGAGCCTTATCTGTCTCTGGTATGTTCACAACCACCTCTGAAACCTCATCACTCTCAACTACCTGTGATACAAGTGGATTGTAGGTAACCGCAACGGATGCTGAATATATTGCATATACGGATATTGTAGCTTTTCCCTTCATTGTGAGGTGGAGCTTGAAGTTCTTTACCCCTGTATACTCTGACCAGCGTTTTACCTGAATGCAGTTGTAATAGCTCATGAAATTAACCTTTGTGAGCTTCTCAACAACATGACATTTCTTCTCTGAGTCGTATATAAATGGTGATTCCTCTCCCTTTCCAATGGCGCTGAATTCAGGATACTCTATCAAGTTCACATCCAGATTCATCTGCAGCATCACATTCTGCAACTTCACATTCTGTAACATTATCCAATCCTCCTGTGTTGTATATCAAACATCTTGCCTGATTTCTTGTTATTTCTTGTCCTTGCTCTGGGCCTTTGCCGGTGCAGGTGCATCCATCTCGGCCTTGAATGCATCGCATACCGTATCGGCATCTCCCACCATAACTACATTTCCATGATCCAGCCACATAGCCTTGTTACACTGCTTCTTGACAGCAGCTATGTTGTGGGATACATACAGCAGGGTCGTTCCATCCTCCAGCATGGCAGTCATCTTGGCCGCACACTTCTTCTTGAATCGCATATCACCTACAGCAAGTATCTCATCCGCAATGAGAATATCCGGCTCAACCGCCGTCGCTATGGAAAATGCAAGTCTGGTCTTCATACCTGAAGAAAAGTTCTTGACCGGAGAGTCAAGGAAATCCTGCAACTCTGAAAACTCAACTATATCGTCAAACTTTGACTCTATAAATGCCTTTGAATATCCCAGCAGAGTTCCGTTGAGAAATATATTCTCACGGGCCGTGAGCTGTGGATCGATTCCGGCTCCAAGCTCTATGAGGGCTGCCACAGTTCCCGATACCTTAACAGTACCGCTGGCAGGCTTCAATATTCTGCTGACTACCTTGAGCAGGGTGGATTTTCCGGCACCATTGGTTCCAAGGAAGCCCCACGCCTCGCCCTTCTTTATATCAAGATTGATGTCCTTTAACGCTATGAACTCCTGGAACATCAACTGTTTTGTCACAAGTCTTATAAAATACTCTTTCAGATTGTCCACCTTCAGATTGTTCTTGTTGAATCTTATGGTCACATCCTTGAGCTCTATAATGGTCTCACCCTTTGCCACAGTTGTTGTACGCTGTGCATTTGAGGTGAAAATCTTCTTATCATCAAGTTCGTTCTTTTTCTCTTCTACGTTAGCCAACTGCCACACCTCCTAAATATACAGAATGAACTTGTCCTGATTCTTCTTGAAACACAGCACTCCCAGTCCAAAGAAAAAGAATGCATAGAGGAATCCGAGACCGATAGTAGTGAGATCAGGCATCACTCCCTGATGCGCTATGCATCTAAACTGCTTGATATATACATACAGTGGGTTGAAGTAATTCACAAGTAACTTCAACCAGTCTGGCAGCATATCTATAGGATAGAATATCGCTGAACAGTACATCCACGCTGTGGTGACCGCATTCCATATATATCTTGTATCTCTGAAGAATACATGGAGCTGTGCAAGAAAAAAGCCCAATCCGCAGGCAAATATATAGGCCTGAAGGAATATGAATGGGAACAACAGCATCGTCCAGTAAAATGGTGAACGTGTGAATATGATAACGATAAGAAACGCTCCCAGTGAAAACAGGCAGTCAACAAGTGAGCTTGTGATCTTTGCCAGCGGGAACATAAACTTTGACACATACGTTTTCTTAAGCAGTGACGAATTATCTGTTATACTTCCAAGTGCCTTACCACATGCACCTATTACAAATTCGTACAGTATACGTCCTGCAAAAAGGTACACAGGGAAGTGTGGTATCGATCTGTTGAACATCTTGGAGAATACGATAACCATTACGATCATGATGAGCAATGGGTTCAGGATACTCCACACATATCCAAGAAAACTTCTTCTATACTTTAACTTTATATCTCTTGAAACAAGCTGATTTAAAAGATCTTTATAATTAAAAACTTCTAAAAAGCTTCCGCTTTTTACTTTCATTTTTCGTTAATCCTCCATAGTAAATCTATTCAAAACTCTTATTGTGCCTTACCTTGTTGTAAAGCTTTGAATTAAGCATTTTGTTGTAGCCTTCCAGACCCACATGCGCAGCATTCAGAAGCTTAAGTATCTTATAATGCTTCAATGTCATATCAACGACGTGTCTGTCTCTCTTGACTATATAACTCATAAGCTGATCTACCCGTGCAACACCTCTCTTTCTGTCGGAATCGCATAGCATGGAAGTTACCATGAAGCTCAGCAGAAGAAGATGTATCTTCTTGTCGCAGTATTCAAGAGCCCACTGCTCCGAGATGTCATCTCTGTTCTTGAGCATCTTTACTATGACCATCTTGGTATGGTCGATTCTCTTGAACTGATTCTGCGCGGATACGCTCTGGGACACATCCCCGATCCTGTACTCGTACACGAACATATCGAGTGGCAGTATGGTTTTTGCCAAGCAGCATGGATATGTCGCATATTCGTGATCCTCGTAGAATACTTTTTCTGCAAGTCTGACTCCATTCTCACGGTAAAACTGTGTTCTATATGTTATTCCATGGAATGTGAGGCTTCTGTCAAATTTTTTCCAGTCTGACATGACCTCTTCCATAGTATATTCTCTGTCGAATTCATCAGGGAAACATCTCCAGTTCTTTATCTCCCCTGTTGTTATATTGATGGTGTGGTGACATGTCAGAACAACATCCGCACTGGCATTCTCGAGCTTTCCTATAAACTCAGGAATACTCTCTGTGAGAAACCAGTCGTCGGCGTCAAGCACCTTCATGTATCTGCCCCTGGCCTTCTCAGCTCCGGCATTTATCGCTGAGCCATGTCCTCCGTTCTCCTTATTAATAAGTGAATAGCTGTCAGGATACTTCTCAATGTACTCCTCACATATACTCTCACTGCCGTCTGTCGAGCCATCGTTTACCACTATCACGTCTATTTTGTCCATAAGCTCCGGAACAACAAGTGATCCAAGACATTTGTCAAGATATGGCTTGCTGTTGTAAGACGGAATTATCACACTTAATATTTTTTCACTCATTTCTTCTTCCCTAACCTGTTCTCATGTATTCCCTTCATAATAAGTCTGAAGGCCTTAAACCATGATATATCACTGTCAAACTGATGTCTCTTCCTTATGCTGTAATACGCTGCGTACAATACCGCCGGTACATAACCCATGATGTATCTTGTCGTATTACCTCTGTTTATGAAAAATTCTTCGTTATACCCCTTAAACCATGTTGACTTTGTCTGCGCAACATCCGCTATGACAAATGGTACATAATATATTGCAAGTCCGTTCTTCCTGCAATCCGTGAGGAATCTGAATTCCTCTTCAGCTCCGTTGCCCGAGCCCGCACCCATGTGCTCATCAAAATATACATTATTATTGACTATGCTCTCTCTCTTGAATGATATCTGCCAGGATGCCACATGCATGAGATCCAGATATCCAAGCTTCTTAGGCATGTCGCCCCAATGGGCAGGTCTGTTGCCTATGTTGAATATGATGACATCCGCCTCTGGCAGATCTCTGTACGCAGTCAGTATCCCTTCTTCGTAATTCCTGCTGAACACCTCATCGTCATCACACAGCAGACACACATCCGCCTCGGAATGCTTTATAGCATAGTTCCTGCTCTTGGTAAGACCCTTGTCATTCACCGAAAAAATTCTTGTCTTATGTCCGTTCCTGTCATATTCATTGTACCCATCATATCCACACTGGTTGACTATGATCGTGTCGGACTCTATATGGGATTTCGTTATGATATCCTCATCCTGAAGGTTCATACACGAAAGCAGTATTTCTAGTCTCATATGTCAAACACCCATTTCCATCTGATAAAGCCCTAAAAAAGGGCATAATTAACAAAGACCGCAGAAAGCGTAGTTTACTTACTTATACAACGTCTCTTTTAAAAAGTCAATACACAGAAAAGAGCACCGGCAAATCTACATCTGATTATATATAGTATTTGTCGGTGCTCTGCTGCTTTATGTTATTTATATTTTGGAATTAGTCATTATATCCATTTGGATTCATCGACTGCCACTTCCATGAATCAGCACACATCTCGTCGATTCCGTACTGAGCCTCCCAGCCAAGCTCCTTCTTGGCAAGTGAAGCGTCTGAGTAGCATGTTGCAATATCTCCAGGACGTCTCTTCTTGATCACATATGGAACGTCATGTCCACAGGCCTTGCTGAACGCCTTGATAACATCAAGGACACTGTAGCCATTTCCTGTTCCAAGGTTGTATACCTTAACTCCAGGATTCTCCTTGATCTTGTTGATAGCCTTTACATGTCCAACTGCAAGGTCTACTACATGGATGTAATCTCTCACACCTGTTCCATCCGGTGTGTCGTAATCATTGCCAAATACTCCAACGCTCTGAAGCTTTCCGATTGCAACCTGTGCAACATATGGAAGAAGGTTGTTAGGAATACCCTTTGGATCCTCTCCGATAAGTCCGCTCTTATGAGCTCCGATTGGGTTGAAGTAACGGAGAAGAATTACATTCCACTCTGGATCTGCTGTGTGGAGGTCTGTGAGGATCTGCTCGATCATCCACTTTGTCCAGCCATATGGGTTCGTAGGTGTTCCCTTTGGGCACTCCTCCGTGATAGGGATAAATGCAGGATTGCCGTATACTGTAGCTGATGATGAGAAGATGATGTTCTTGCATCCGTTCTTTCTCATAACCTCGCACAGATTAAGAGTTCCTGTGATGTTGTTCTGATAGTACTCAAGTGGCTTTACAACTGATTCACCAACTGCCTTGAGTCCTGCAAAATGTATTACACAGTCAGGCTTCTCATCTGCAAATATCTTGTCCATAGCTTCCTTGTCAAGGATATCTGCCTTGTAGAATGTGAGATCCTTTCCTGTTATCTCCTTGATTCTGTCGACTGCCTTCTCGCTGGCATTGTAAAGGTTGTCGAGAATTACTACCTCGTAGCCTGCATTAAGCAGCTCAACACATGTATGACTTCCTATATAACCTGCTCCGCCTGTTACTAAAATCTTCATAATGTTTTCCTCCTTTATGATACTGTGATTCATAACCATCTGCCGGACACCTGTGCTTTTTGGGGGCACTGTTCATGTCTTGCGCAAATGTCGATCACCAGTTTATAAACATTTTTATTTTGCAATGACGTTTTCTCCAACACTATACCACTACATCCTGTTATGCACAATAAAATGTGGCATTAATAAATATTAGTTATGGAATACGTCTGTCACAGATACACATATATTATTGCATTTTTAGTGCACACTATATTACTGTGCATTCACATAATCTACGAACTTGAGGAATGCAGCCTTTCCGGCCTCATCTCTCTTGTAAACGCCTGCACACTCAAGGATCTTTGCGAATACATCGCCGATCTCATCCTGAAGGATCTTGTGTACGTTGTCTGCATTTATGTCGTACTTTCCAATGAAAGTCTGTACCCAGTCGTAATGCTTTGCGATATTCTCATGAGCCTTGATGTCTCCACCTGCCACAAGAACCTCTGCCAGCTCTTCCATCTCGCCCTTGAGTCTTGCAGGAAGTACCGCAAGTCCCATTACCTCGATGAGTCCGATGTTCTCCTTCTTGATGTTGTGGTACTGCTCCCATGGATGATAGAGACCAAGTGGATGCTCCTCTGTGGTGATGTTGTTACGAAGAACTAAGTCCATCTCGTACTTGCCATCTCTCATCCTTGCGATAGGAGTGATGGTGTTGTGTGGCTCGCCGTCTGTCTCAGCGAATATGTACGCATCCTCATCTGTGTAACCTCTCCATGCACCGAGGATCTTGTCAGCAAGATCTATGATTCTGTCCGGATTCTCTCCGTCAAGTCTGATGACTGACATAGGCCACTTCACGATTCCTGCCTCAACATCCTCATATCCTGCAAATGTAATCTTTGTCTCAACAGGTGCCTTTGTCATGGCAAATGTATAACGTCCGCCCTGGAAGTGATCGTGTGTGAGGATAGATCCACCTACTATAGGAAGGTCTGCATTTGATCCCAGGAAGTAATGTGGGAACTGTCCAACAAATGAAAAGAGTTTCTGGAATGTAGCCTTTTCTATCTTCATAGGGATGTGCTGTCCGTTAAACACGATACAGTGCTCATTGTAGTATACATATGGAGAATACTGGAATCCCCACTTGCTACCATTTACCTCTATAGGGATGATCCTGTGGTTCTCTCTTGCAGGATGGTTGATCCTTCCCGCATATCCCTCGTTCTCCATACACAGCTGGCACTTTGGATATGATGACTGTGACATGGTCTTAGCAAGGGCAATCATCTTCGGATCCTTCTCAGGCTTTGAAAGGTTGATGGTGATGTCGATATCACCATACTCTGTAGGCTTTACCCACTTGATGTCCCTTGCAACTCTGTATGTTCTTATATAATCTGTTGCTCTGCTGAGCTTATAATAGAAGTCTGTTGCCTCCTCTGGGGACTTTGCATACTTCTCTCTGAATGTCTTTATGATCTGGCTTGGCTTTGGAACCAGTGCGTTCATGATCTTCGTATCGAACAGGTCTCTGAGAACAACTGAATCCTCTGCGATAAGTCCGTTCTCAACTGCGTAATCCAGGATACCCTTGAGACACTCCTCAAGTTTTTCCGGTGTATCTATAGCTGGCACCTCACCCGGCTCCTCGTAGCTGTCCTTCTTCAGCATCTCGAGGATGGTGTTGGTCGTATATATTCTATCCTCTTCCTCTATCAGCTCATTTGCAATTCCGTACTCAACGAGCTGCTTGATATTTGTATCTATCATGGTTGTAACCCTTCTTTCTACATATCCTTATATTTTTCTCGCACAGATATTTGCGAAACCCATAAACCTGTATTATGTTTGAGGTAATTTAACATTACCAAATCAGGGGAATACGAGGCCGCCGGTCCTTAGGTAATAGTCAATGCTAAAAAATCAGCATTGACTATTACCCACAACAGCTGGCAAGCCAGCTGTTACATGCGCTGCAGGCTGAGTTAAGTGGAAACGACCCCTGATTGGTATGTTAAATTGCCTCAAACACTATACACTGTCATGTTTCGCAAATATCTATTCAACTACCTTGATTCCGCCGTAAGGTCTTACCTTGAGGACGTGGCATGCGCCCTCTCCGAAGATCGACTCTATGTTCTTCTTGTACTCAGCAACAGCCGCATTCTTGACAAATGCCTGGATGGTTCCGGCAAATCCGCCGCCGTGTACTCTGCACACACCATCCTCGCCGATGAACTTCTCTGAGAATCCAAGTGCTATTGATACGTTCTGTGTGAGTGGATCCTTTGCGCTGTATATATTCTGAAGAAGCTTGAATGATGAATCTCCGCTTCTCTTTATAACATCGAGGAAATGGTCAAATTCCTGATTCTCAAGTGCTGCAACACCCTCTGCAACTCTGTCCTGCTCTGTGTAGAAGTGAAGCGCACGAAGGACTGCTCTGTCATTCACCTTGCCGCTGGCTCTCATCTCACCAACCTTGCTGATGAAATCCTCCTCTGAAACTCTGCTGAGGAGTTCCTCGCCGAAGTAATTTGCAACCTGCTTCATCTCTGCAGGGATTGCTGCGTAGTCGTCTGTGAGGTCTGCATGTGAACCCTTTGTGTCAACGATACACAGGCTGTACTGGTGAGCCTCAAAGTCAACTGGGACCTGCTTGATGACAGGATTAGCCTTGTCGAAGAAGTCGATATATATAAGTCCTCCGACTGCACATGCCATCTGATCCATAAGTCCGCATGGCTTGCCGAAGTATACGTTCTCTGCGTACTGTCCTATCTTTGCAACATCAACTGATGAAACCTTCATGTCATTGTAGAGGCCTGAAAGGATAGTTCCTATAAGGCTCTCAAATGCTGCTGATGATGACATTCCAGCTCCCATGAGCACATCGCTTGTCACAAATGCTGTGAAACCGCCTACCTTGAATCCGTAGTCTCTGATTCCTGCAACAACACCCTTGATAAGCGCTGTTGTTGTTCCCTCAAGTGCAGGATCCTGCTCGATATCATTTACATTGATAACTTCCTTAGGCATATCGTCTGACACAAGCTCGATCACGCCGTCCTCTCTAGGTGCCACAATTGCTATGGCATCAAGGTTGATCGATGTAGCAAGTACATGTCCGTTCTGATGGTCTGTATGGTTTCCACACACCTCACTTCTTCCGGGAGCGCTGTAGATAGCAACCTCCTGATCTCCGAATAACTCTGTAAATTTATCAAGAGCTTTTACATATCTTTCCCTGTTGTATGGGATCATATCCTTGTCGAGATAGATCTGTGCAAGCTTCTCGTCAAACTCTCCACCTGCGATAATTTCCTTTAATTCTGCGATTTTCTTCATTGTCCGTAACTCCACCTTTCTCCATCTTTTTATATTTTTTTCTTAATGTCCGTTATTTTGTTGTCCATATTGCGCACATTTTCTGCGCTACGCCGTTGCGCTTCTTGCTTTGTGAATATAATTCTATAACAATATACAGATTTTGAACATGGCATAGCGTTGCAAATATATGTCCATTTGTTAGATTGTTTTATTTTATCTGTTGCACCCGGTACACTGTTCTGTTATTCTTATCATGGTTGATAACATTGCCAGGCAGCCAAATCTACTATTATATTTATCAAGGAAAAATTATGGAAAATAAGATCGTAATGGAATTCCCTCAGGAAAATGACACAGACCTCTACCTGAACGTGTTCGGTCACTCAATAACCGAGCCTCTTCATAAGGCAGGTCCTGCGGTCAAGACCTTCTACCTCATACATTTCGTGCTGGAGGGAGAGGGCGACTTCTATGTGAAGGGAGCCCACTATCATTTGAAAAAGGGTCAGGGCTTCCTCATTGAACCTGACACCCCCGCCACATATATATCGGACGAACACCATCCATGGCGTTATGTATGGTTCGGATTCTCTGGCAGATGTGCCCAGGACACGCTGAGCAGTATCGGGCTCACCCAGAACCAGCCTATATTCACCTGCGAGGATGGCGACAAACTGAAAAAGTACGTATTTGATATGCTTGCTCACAACACCTCGGATCACGCAGACCACTTCAGGCTCATGGGCATGCTCTACCTCGCTCTGTCTGTCATCGCAAATGCACAAAAAGACAAGCTGGAGACTCCATCCGGAAACGCATATGTGAACCATGCCATATCATATATCCAGAACCACTACAGTATGCCAATGAAGGTGGAGGAGCTGTCGGATTACGTAGGCATCAACAGGAGCTATTTCTCGGATCTGTTCAAGCAGTACACCGGGATGAGTCCTGTGAAATACCTGCAGAATTTCCGCATAACAAAAGCCCAGCATATGCTTACCATATCTGAGCTTTCTATAGAAAGTATTGCATTTTCATGCGGCTACCAGTCCGCCGAGGCTTTCCACAAGATTT